>NZ_JBHTLD010000068.1:0-21140 GCF_042678745.1 Pontibacter rugosus
CTATAGTCACACCTTTCTATTAAAGCCTGTTTGCATTTCGTTTTTGCAAGCAAAGTATAAACAGGCACTCAACCCATCATTGACCTGAATTATATTTTATGAAAAAGTTGCTATTAATTCCGCTGTGTTTTTCCCTATTCTTCACCTCCTGCAGCGACGATGAAGAGGAAGAAGTGATTCCTCCGGTTTCTGTATTGGATGCAGATATGAGAGGCGAATGGACCAATACATCTATTAAAAGAACGTACTACAACTTTGGAGACGAAGTGATGTACGAAGACTCTGTACTGCGTAACGCTAATTTTCGATTTGATGGAAAGCGCATGACAGTGACGCTGCCAGGTAGTGCCGAAAAAGACGTTTGGAATTATGAGTTTCCGAACAACACCGACTCCACCTACATTCAATTACACCAAGACACCACTTCTACCGATTATACTGTTACCTCTATTTCTGATACAGTAATGATCTGGGAAGACGAAATCAGATGGGCAGGCTTTCCTGAGGATGTGCCGGATGACCAGAAAACCACGTCGCGCTATGGCGTTTACAAATGGAAGTTTGTTCGGAAGAAGTAAGTTTTAGTTAGTGACATACTTTCCGAAGGCACGAGTAGTAACTCGTGCCTTTCTTTTTATAGGTTTAAAAGAGCTCAAATAGTATAAATGTTTCCTCAGATACAGGCGAACAAGATGACCGTAAGAGCACGAATGTAAATATATCCTACACGAGTGTAGTAGCGTTATAAGTCTTAAACTTAATCGTTAAGCAAATGAGCATAAACAATATACGCCACTATATGGCTGCATTCACTATACTCGCCATTATAACGCTGGCAGGATGCCAGTCCAGTTCGACACCTGCCGGGTCCGCAGATGCCGAAGCAACAGCTGATAGGCGTCTGGCGCCACAGCGTGTGGACATTAGGGGGAGCGTTGTATCAAGCCGCTATGACCAGGGGCAGGTTATACTGGAGGTAGAAAACTATGCTCCATCACCCAACTCGCGCTACACCCGGGCTTATGTGCTGGTATTGCCTACGGCACAAATGGTTGGTCCGGATGGGCAGGCTATAAGTGTAAGCGAGCTGCGGCAGGGGCAACAAGTAGCTATACTATTGAGAGGTGGCGGAGAGGGAAACTTAGTAGGCATGGGCGTTGCCCGAAAGGTGTGGGTAGAGAACAATTTCTAACCATTCTTCAGGCATACCTTAAAAACAACCTGCTTTATAGGTTCAGCTTTAAAAGCGCCATTCTACCACACTGGCTAAAGTTAGAATCAAAAAGAAGAGCCGCTGCAAGTCTGCAGCGGCTCTTCTTTCTGATTTTAAAAAATTAGTAGTACCTGTCCACCTGATACCTTCTACGGTTGGGATTGCCCCATATATCTCCGGCATTGCTGCCGCTGGCACTGCCTGGGTGATGGCTGTTTGACTGTGGCCTTATATCATCGGTGCCTGTGCCGGGGTGATAGGTTTGTTGGTTCCTGTTTCTGCTATACTCGTTGCTATTATACCTGTTTGGGATTAAAGCACCTTGCCGGTTGTCACGGAAGTTTTGGGAGTTGCCATACCTGTTTTGATTTGCAGGGGCATCACTCCAAAAATCCTGGTTTCTGTTGTGGTCGGAGTTATAGTTTCCCCCTTCATATCTGTTGCGGTCTCGGTTGTTTTGGCGGCTTGCTGAATAATTTTCGTAGCCTCCGTCTTCGCGGCTATAGCGTTCATAGGTATCGCCCATGTCACCTTCGTGGTAGCTATGCCTTACCTGGTTGCGCCCTTCATTCCATCTGCCTCTTTCACGCTGAAAATCACGCTCAAATTCATTTGTTAAATTTCTGGCGCTGTGGTAGTGTTCATCATTCCTGCTGTAGCCATCGTATGGGCCATACTCGTAATAAACTCTATCGTGTCTGTTCATAGTCTTATAGGTTAATTTGCTCACTATTTCATTTTTAAACGGTTCAGGCACTTCACGGTTTTACTCCAGATCAGATCCAGTGCTTTTAGTAGGCTGCCCCTATCATCCAAAGCGACTGGTACACAAAGAAGCCTCTCCTATCCGCTAGCCATACTTTTACTTCAAATTAATCTACACTAGCCACAAACACTGCGCTGGCAGGTTTCTTATGCTTTATAGAATCGTACAAAAAGAACTTTAACTTTTACTCTTTATCTATGAAAACAACTTACAAACTACCGTGGCTGGCCTTATGTGCAGCGGCCGCCTTTACTTTTTCTTCCTGCGATGACGAAGACTTTAAAGACATTTTTGATCCACCTGCTAAAGACAAAACCACACTAACACAAGTAGCACAAACTAACCTGCAATGGACAGGTGTAGCCGTATCAGAGCAAAGCCGGATTTTCGCAAACTTCCCACGCCTTAGCGGTGATGTTCCTTACTCGGTTGTAGAGGTAAAAGAGAATAACGAACTGGTGCCCTTCCCTAACCAGGAATGGAACCAGTGGAACCCTGCGCTCTCGCCAGCAGATCATTTTGTGAGCGTACAGGCGGTGTATGTAGACGATGAAAATTACCTTTGGATAGTGGACCCTGCCAGCCCTATGATGCAGGGAGTAGTAGATGGAGGAGCCAAGCTGGTAAAGGTAGATCTTGCCACTAATGAAATCGTGCAGAAGATCATTTTTTCAGAGCCGGTTATTTATCCTAAAAGTTATTTAAACGATGTGCGAATCGATACCCAACGTGATGTAGCTTACCTGACCGACTCTGGTATGGGAGCCATTGTAGTAGTTGATCTGAAAACAGGTGAAAGCCGGCGCCTGCTGGGCAACCACTACAGTACGAAATCAGAGAACATTATTATAAAACCAGAAGGCATTGTTTACCGCAACCCGGACGGCAGTTTACCTTCAGTGCATTCTGATGGCATTGCCCTAACGCCCCAGCGCGATTACATCTACTACCAGGCCCTGACCGGCACCACGCTCTACCGCATCGGCACGCAATGGCTGCTCGACGAGTCGCTGACAGAAGCACAACGCGAGGCAAAAGTGGAGAAAGTAGGTAAGGTTGGCCCGCACGATGGCATTATCTTTGGCCCCGACGGACGCTTATACTTAACAGGGGTTGCGAACAATTCCGTGGAAAGGCTTAACGGCAATAGAGTAGAGCATGTCGTGAGCAGTGAGCACCTGAAATGGCCCGATACTTTCTCCGTTGGGCCTGACGGCTATATTTATGTAACCACTTCGCAGCTACACTACCAGGGAAACCCGCCAGAGCCATACAAGATATTTAAGTTTAAGCCTGAGCTTTAAGTATAAAAAGGAGTTGCATAAGCGACTCCTTTTTTCTTTGGCACTACATACATCAGCACGCCAAACCGGTTCAAGCACTTCTGGCTTCAGAGCCTGATCAATTTTTTGAGCATGCTGAACTGCCTAGCATAATTTCTGGCAAAGCGGTGTTGAGCCTGAAAGCAGTACTTACGGGTGAGAAAAATGGATATGCCGGCGTATGGCTGAGTTAAACTTGTCTGGACCTGAAATGAACGCAGGATTGAAACAATGAAATAGAAGCCGTGAAAGAGGTAAGTTAGAGCGAACGCCTGAAAAATGCTGCAAACAAAAACAAAAAACAGGTAGTATAACGCTAAGTGTTTATAAATTTGCCCTGCAAGAACATCTTAAATCATAGCGCATGCCAGCATACATCATTGCAGAAATAGACGTAACCGACCCGGAAACCTACACCGCCTACACACAATTAACGCCTGCGACACTTGCCGCCTACGGAGGTAAATTTATAGTACGCGGTGGCCAGCACGAAACGCTGGAAGGTGATTGGCAACCAAACCGTATGGTGGTGTTGGAATTTGAGAGCCTTGCCCGTGCTAAGGAATGGTGGAACTCGCCTGAGTATGCAGGACCTAAATCAATCCGCCAGAAGGCTTCTAATACTAACATGATTGTGATAGAAGGCTATTCTGCCTAACGTACAGGGCCTACTTTACCTTTTTATACTTTTAGATGAACCGTTTCCTGTCACAAGAGAAGTCAGCCACTCTGCTCCAGAACTTACAGGCAGCGTCAGTTCCGTTTACGTACGAACAAGAGAAGCACCGGCTGGCCCTGTTGGATGCAGCTGGAAACGAGCAGCTATACTTTCGCTTACCTATTACGCTGCCTGCACCCTGCACTATCCAGAAGCAGGTAAACTATGTAATTTTGCTGATTCAGTCTGGCAACTGCGCCTTAGGCTATTTTGAGAACGGCAAGAATAAAAACCATAAAGTATTCCGCTCCTACATGGTGCGGAAAAAGCAGGGAAAAAGCCAGATTAAGTACCTCAAAACCAAGGGCAAATCAAGGGCAGGCTCCAGAGTAAGGCTCGGAGAAACGGTGGAATTCTTTGAAAACATCAATGAGCGGCTGCAGACGTATTTCGAGGAGCATGAAGTAGACCGCATCGCCATCAGCTGTTCAAAAACGCTGATCCCCTATCTCTATAATTCCAAAGTTGCCACTCCTTTCAGCAAAAACGATCCGCGCCTGTACAAAATCCCAAAGCACATCCATACCCCTATTTATGAAGTAATGATGCAGGCTAACAAGTTTCTGCTTCGTGGGGAGCTAATTTACGATGAGGCGCAGCAGGACCTGCTGGATGAACTGGTAGGTGAAGTCGGTGCAGAGGGAGAAAGCCATGAGGTAGATGATGCGTTAGATATGGAGGATTTACATGATGATCTGGACGATGAGCAGCACATTTTTTAGCTCATCAGGCTGCACGTGCTTGTAAACCTTAACTCCATACTCCAACCAGGTACGGCAACCGAGACATCATCAAACTTTCTCTCCTTAAACTATGTATATAGTACTATACTTCCTGCCATTTGCGTTCGGGTCCCTACTATCGACTCAGCAGCTTTTTCTACATAGGCAAAAGGACCCAGTACTAATACAAACACATGAACTATACAAAAGCATTACCTATACCCTTGCCCATTTTTATACTTGCCTTCCTGCTACTCTTTACACCTATGCTGGCATCAGGCGCTATACTTTCCCTATCTTTTCAGCAAACTAACACTGCTATTGCCCTTAACACTGCGCAAGCTAAAGTAGACAGTGCTTACCTGACGCAATACATCCAGAATGAAACGGAGTTCCGGCACCACCTGGATCTGGTGAAGCAGTTCTACCGCGAACGGAATTATAAGATAGCGTGGTTTAAGCAGGATGAGTTGGTGCCGCAGGCTGATAGATTGCTAGAGGCCTTGGATAAAGCACATAAAGAAGGTTTAAAACCAAAGAATTACAAGGTAAAGAATCTGCAGCAGATGTATGGCAACTTTCAGGAAACATCCGCAGGAGGCGAAAACAAACAGCAAAAGAAGCAGGAGTTAGACTTAGCCCTTACTGCATCATACTTTAACTATGCTTCTGATTTCTACAAAGGAGTGCTGGACCCGCATAGCGCCGAAGCCATAGAATGGGAAGTAAAGAAGAATAAGATCAAGCTAAACAAAGCTTTAGAAACTATACTACAGGAAAGAGAAAGCTCTTATCCCTACTACGAATTTGAGGCATTGCATAGTGGCTACCAGAAATTACGCGACGTGCTGGTGCAGTACCGGCAGATACAGGAGCGTGGCGGCTGGCCAAAAGTGCAAGGCGAAGATGTAGTAAAGCTTCATGACACTGCCTCTGTAGTACTGAATGTACGAAAAAGGCTTTCCCCGCAACAACAGGTAAACGAACGCGATTCGGTTGCCTTTGTATATGACAAGCAGGTACAGCAACTGGTATCGGACTTCCAGAAGCGCCATGGGCTAGTAGTAGATGGAATACTGGGGCCGCAGACTTATAAGGCTTTAAATGTAACTGTGGATCAACGCATAGACCAGATTGTGCTAAATATGGAGCGCTGGAGATGGTTACCCAAAAATTTGTCTACTGAAGGAAAGCGCGAGCGTTACGTGATGGTCAACATTCCGGCTTTTCGGGTGTCGGTGATGGAGAACGAGCAGGAAGTAATGCGCATGAAAGCTGTAGTAGGCAAAACGATGCACTCTACCCCCATCTTCAGTCACCAAATCCAGTACCTGATGTTTGCACCTTACTGGAACGTGCCAAACAGCATTGTTGAGCAGGATATTAAACCGCATCTCCTACAAAACAGGAATTGGCTGCAAAGCCGCGACATGGAAATGGTAACTACGTTCGGGCCAAACGCTAAGCGGGTGCCGGTAAGCCGCGTAAACTGGAGCACCATGACCCAACACAACTTTGACTACCGTATCCGCCAGCGGCCGGGCCCTCATAATGCGTTGGGCCGCGTCAAGTTCATGTTTCCTAATGAGTATGCGGTATACCTGCACGATACTCCTGCAGATCATCTGTTTTCAGAAAGAGACCGCGACTTTAGCCATGGCTGTGTGCGTGTAGAACGCCCTGCCGATCTGGCTACCTACCTGTTGCAGGATAAGCCGGGCTGGGACAAAAACAGGGTACTTAAAGCAATGAATGCAAAGCAGCAGCAGCGCGTAAACCTGGAGCAGAACGTACCGGTATACTTAGTCTATTTTACGGCTTGGGTTGAAGATGATGGCCAGGTATACTTTAGGGATGATTTGTACGGCCACGACAATGCGCTGGCACAAGAGCTGTTTTAGAACATATTTAAGGTTCCTCCTCTTGCACTGCAAAAGCCTATACCTGAAACTGCACATTTTAGGGCTCCATAGCGCTACTTTGAAACTTATAAAGCGAAACAAAATGGGAGGATAGATAACCATTCTACCCTTTTGCAGTATTTATACCCTACACCCATTAATTTAACTCATGGATACCCCTGCAGAAACTGTTGATGAATCTGGAGCTGTGCTACCAAACCCGAAGGCCTTAGTACCCAATTCCCTACAAGAAGTAAATGTTATATTTATGGGCCCTGTGGTAGATGGTTACTTTCAGCCTGTACCTGATAAAGCAAATACGCCTCCTCGCTGGGAGCAAGGCAGTTATAGTTTAACCGCTGGTAAATGGCCATCGCCCGGTCTTACATCTGACCTGATGGATCTTACCCCGTACAACGGCTATTCTATACTGGTAATGGCCTCTGCCTGGAACAAAGAAGTAATAAGCCAGGCACGCGTATTCGGCGTGCTCACCACCATGGCCTGTGATGTGATCTCTAACTTCGCCTACGAAAATCTCCAGGATAAAGAAGATGAAATAGCCGCCTACATATCCGGCATAAGCAACTAAAAAAAGCCGCTCTATTCCGTGAGCGGCTTTTATGTTTATTCTCAGGAAGGTATATTCAAAGCTTCTCCCTTGCTGGTTCAGCAATCACTTGGCAGATAGCAGGTGATCAACAGATTTTATCTCTCGTTGCAGTGTTCTGCAGCAAGCTTGCCTCTTAAGTATATTGCTCCCGTAATGCTTTCCTTATTTGCTGTCGCTGAGCTTCTCCAGTTCTTCCATATCATCGCTGGAAAGGGAAATAGAAGCTGCTTTGTAGTTCTCCTCCAGGTGCTTTACTTTAGATGTGCCCGGAATAAGCAGAATGTTTGGTGCTCTGTGCAGTAGCCAGCTTAAGGCTATCTGGTACGGTGTAACGCCATGCTTATTGGCCACTTTATTGAGCGGCTCCAGCTCACCTATATTACCTGCGTTAATTGGGTTCCATGGAATAAAAGCCATATCCTGCTCACGGCAATACTCCAGCTCATCTTCCCATTTCCTGAAATCGACGCTATACTTGTTCTGCACCGAAACTACTTTAAAATACTCCTGGGCTTTCTTTATTTCGTCCACACTAACCTCAGAGAGACCGATGTGTTTTACAAGGCCTTCTTCCTGTACCTGCTGTAGAAACTCCAGTGTTTTTTCGTAAGGCACTTCAGGATCAATGCGGTGCAGCTGGTACAAATCAATTTTATCCTGTTTCAGGCGCTTCAGGCTTCCCTCAAGTGCTTTGCGCAAGTAGTCGGGATCTGCGTTTACAGGCCATACATTGGGTCCGGTACGTGTTAAACCTCCTTTGGTAGCAATCACTAAATCCTTAGGATAAGGGTGCAGTGCCTCAGCAATCAGCTCCTCCGACACATTTGGACCGTAACTGTCTGCGGTATCAATAAAATTAATACCTAATTCAACGGTTCGCTGCAGTACACGTATTGCTTCTTCCTTGTCCTTTGGCGGGCCCCAGATACCTTCACCTGTAATGCGCATGGCGCCGTAGCCCATTCTGTTTACTGTTAAATCCCCTCCAATTGTGAAGGTCTTTTCATAGGATGTGTTGTTTGTCATAGTCTTGGTTTGTTGTAAAAAAAGATTCGTCAAGTATAGTTGTACGGCTCTGCCATGAGCATGTTAAAATAGCTTTGTTCAAAACATTGCTGAAGGGTAATAAGTGGTATATAAATACCTGCTCGACATTATGGCTGATAGCTATTGGAGACAACAGCAGTACTGATAGCACTTTCATACATTTGCTATTGCTGTACCAAAAGTCAAGTAGCTATCACATAAAACTCCCGCTGCTAAAGCTTATAAGCTTTAGCAGCGGGAGTTTTACTTTAAAATTAGGCTTATTAAGAATTTTTGCGGCCTAGATAAATTCCATATCCAATTAAAACAGCTCCAGCAGCAATTATAAGATATTGTTGCTCCTTTACCTGTAGGCGTTTAAAAAAACTCAAGCCTTGTCCGGCAGGGTCATTGATAATATCCGTCAGTTGAGACGGGTCTTCTACCAGGCTTTTAAGTGATTCAGTGTTTGAATTTTCCATAGTAACTCTTCAGCTTTAATTAAAAAATAATTGTTCAGGCTTCCGTATAATCAAAACGAAGTAAGCCTATACTTAATATCACGATAGATACAATCTGGCTGTACCTGTCAATACCGTTAGCATACGCACATAAGAGCGACAAAGATGATTGAATTAAACAGAAACATAAATTTTACAGTCAACAGCCTCTGGTGTCTTAAGTAAGTTCCGATTATGCAGGCGTTTTTTCATAACGATAGCATGCTCTTATACTTAATAGTTATACGCATACCTGAAGCAACATTTTAGCAAATTAATGTTGCTCAGGACAAGCTACAGATTATGCCGTTTATACACTTCCTATACTTGATCAATATACGCCCTTATCATTATATTTCACAGCACTTGGTATTCCTCCACCCGCTCTAAACTTTGTCTCCACAATTTTGCAGAGTGGCTATACCTGAAGTGCTATAATTTTATGCATATTGCAGCCTTACCTAACATAGATGCAAGCACTAACTAAGCATAGACTTTCTCTTAGCATATTCTTTTTTCTAACAGGCGTTAACTTTTCCAGCTGGGCATCCAGGATACCTACCATCAAAACCAACCTTGGCCTAAATGAGGCTGAGCTCGGTACCGTTCTTCTGGCCATGCCTGTTAGTTCGCTCATTGGCCTTCCTTTGTCTGGTTGGCTGGTATCAAAATACGAGACGCGCGTCCCCCTGCTATATGCTTTCCTGCTAAATGCCATCTGTCTGACCTTTATTGCACTGGCCTCCACCTCTTTCCTGCTGGTGAGCGCCCTGTTTATGTTTTCCATGAGTATGCGCATCCTGAACATTGCGATGAATACCCAAGCCATAACGCTGCAAAAGCAGTACGACAAAAAGATGAATGGCTCTTTTCATGGCCTGTGGAGCACAGGTGGCATTATAGGTGTGGGCTTCTCCACGCTGCTGATTTCACTGGACGTAGCGATGGTTCCGCACTTGTTTGCAGTATCTGGTCTAACAATAGCGGCTGCTTTATACTTCTACCGCTACTTATTACAGAACGACAAATCCTCGGCTGGCAATAAGTTAACCCTGAGCAAGCCTGATCCTTATATTTTATACTTGGGGCTGCTGGTGTTTTTTGCTGCGCTGTGCGAAGGCGGGATGTTTGACTGGAGTGGTATATACTTTCAGCAAGTTGTGGGGGAAGAAGTTTTTACAGCCGGCTATTTTATATTCATGATCTTTATGGCGCTATCCAGGTTTATTTCAGATCGTATCATCGATAAGATAGGGATGCCCGCTACTTATATGATGAGTGCTTTGCTGATTTTTGTTGGTATTGGCCTTGCTGTCCTTTTCCCGAGCTTCTGGCCTGCCATGATTGGCTTTTCGCTGGTAGGTTTCGGCACTGCCGCTGTTATCCCGATGACGTATACTTTGGCAGGTTCTTCCCCAAAATACTCAGCGGGCATAGCCATATCTTTAGTCACAACTTTCGGTATAGTGGGTATGTTAATTGGCCCCCCTATGATCGGATATCTGGCGCACGCTTTTAACCTGCAGGTATCCTTTGTTGCTTTTGCTCTAGCTGGTGTCCTGCTTATTCCAATCTCAAAAATGTTTTTTAAACTGCAGCGGGATGCATGATATAATACATCAGCGCCTGTAGTACCTCTACTTATTAACCAGAACGGGCTGTCCTATATAAGTAGGCAGCCCGTTCTGGTTATACTTAAAAGTCTGTGCTTTCAGTCTTACTTTAATCTTTCTTTCTGGTAAGCCACATATAAGCACCAGCAGCTACTGCTGCCGTAACAGCCACAGAGGTAATAAATCCTGCCTTGTCATACTTCCATTGGGCATTCATTCCTTTTTCTGCAAAAATGTTAGGGAACTGGCCTTTCTTGATATCATCAATTATCCCTTCTACTTCATCTACTCTATCTGCTAGCACCAGCGGTAACCAGTGAGCAAAACTACCTTCTCCATATTGGAAAGCTTTGCGCCTGATCATACCACTCAGGCCGCTTGGCGGCTTTGATGTTCCGAATACTGCAGTTACGTTTGGGCGCTCATTGGAGTGCAGCACTTCTATATTTACAGGTTGTTGCGTTGGGCGATCCCAATTATATCCACCGTGGTCGTCCTTAGAACGGTTCCTCATCGGATACGTCGGGTCGTTTTTAGGGTCAGCATCAATGCCCCACCCTTTTATCATTGAATAATCTATTTTAGTATTTTCCATAATTATGTCTCCTTATACTCTGGCTGATGGTGGAACAAGAACTGGTTTAATGCAGTAATCCAGTTTATCTGAAAAAATGCGGTAAGCATCAGACACCTCCTCCAGCGGGAAGTGGTGCGTAATAAGCGCTTTAGGGTCCAGCACGCCATCTTGCACGTGTTTGATAAGCCTTGGCAGCAAGCGTTTAACGGATGCCTGATTTCCTCTGATAGTAAGGCCTTTATTCAGTGCGTTACCAATTGGAATTAGGTTACCGGTAGGCCCGTACACGCCCACTATCGACACAATCCCTCCTTTTTTGGCTGAGTTAATGGCCCACTGCAAAGCAGTAGAGGAACCAGCCTGCAACAGCATTTTTCTACCGGTAATTGTCTGCAGCTTGCTTCCTGCCGCCTCAGCACCAACAGCATCTATACATACATCTGCTCCCAGCGAGTCAGTTTGCTTCTTCATAAATACCACAGGGTCTCCTACTGACCTGAAGTTATAGGCTTCACATTGCGCGTAGTTCCTTACAAAATCAAGGCGGTATTCCTCCTGGTCAAACACGATCACACGACCTGCACCGAACAACCAGGCACATCTGGCTGCCATGATACCTACCGGACCAGCACCGAATACAACTACTGTATCTCCTTTCTGGATGCCCCCCATTTCAGCGGCCTGATACCCAGTAGGCACTACGTCTGTTAGCATTACGGCATCATCCGGGTGCATATCTGCCGGAATAACCACGGGACCAACGTTTGCATACGGCACACGCACGTACTCTGCCTGCCCACCGTTATAGCCGCCCGCTATGTGTGAGTATCCGAAAATACCACCTACTGCTGTAGCCTGAGGATTAGCTTCGTGGCAGTTTCCGTAGAGCTCCTGCTTACAAAACGTACACTCGCCACAGGCTATGTTAAAAGGAACAATTACCTGATCGCCTATTTTTATATTGGTTACATCCGGGCCAACCTCTTCTACCACTCCGATAAACTCGTGGCCAAAGGTTTCTCCCACACGGGTATCAGGTACGTTGCCGTTGTACAAGTGCAGATCAGAGCCACAAATACAAGCGCGGGTAACCCGAACTATAGCATCCTGCGGATGCAGTATTTCAGGCATAGGCTTATTTTTATTAAGGCGGACACGTTGCGTTCCGCGATATTCCATTGCTAACATAAGTATGTTTCCTTCAGGTTAATGTGATACATATAGTATAATTTCAATATTTTATCTGATACACGTTCCTTACTCCTAAGAGTGCTAAAGCCGCTGTAACAGGTACCTTTAGATACTTATCTGTTTACTCAAAGTTGCATTAAGAGGTTTAATAAAAGCAATATGAGCCAGGAAAGGCATTATTTTTCAAGCCCCATGACTTTAGCAACAAACGGAAACTCATCACTGTTAACTGTATAAAACCAAGACTTGCACCTCCTGCAGGCAAAACTTAACTGAGGCAGCATTAAAAAATGAGATTGCTGGCCGGCTCTTTTCATCTACAGGAAAAATATCTATCCTCTCCTCGCTCTGGGCCAGCACCAGACATCGCCCTTCATCCAGTAGTTTTCAAAAATGATATTTCCTGTTAATAAAGCTGACGGTTATCACTGATCTTATTGGCTTAAAATCAGACTTTTGCTTAATCACAAACCTCTAAACATGCTAATATGAAAAACAACGAGCAACAACAGTTTAATGGGAAAGTAGCATTGGTAACCGGTGCCTCTTCAGGTATTGGCAAAGCAACAGCCTTGCAATATGCACGTGAAGGTGCCAGCGTAGTGGTATCGGATGTACAGGAAGATAAAGGGCAGGAAGTAGTAGAGGAAATTAAGCAGTTCGGCGGAAAAGCCATTTTTGTAAAGGCCGATGTGGCAAAACCTGAGGATTGTGAAAATCTGGTCAAGCAAACCGTTAAGCAGTTTGGCCAGCTTAACATTGCTTTTAACAATGCTGGTATTGGAGGCGAGGCAGCTCCTGTTGGCGACATGAGTATAGACAATTGGCATAAAGTTATTGCCGTGAACCTGAGCAGTGTATTCTACTGTATGAAGTACCAGATACAACAGATGCTTCAGAATGGCGGAGGCGCTATTGTGAATAACTCATCTATACTTGGGCAGGTTGGTTTTGCCAATTCAGCAGCTTATGTGGCATCAAAGCATGGTGTTGTGGGGCTTACTAAAAATGGCGCTATCGAATACGGAGCTCAGGGCATACGAATAAACGCGGTAGGTCCGGCCTTTATTAAAACGCCCCTGCTGGCAGATGCCGGCATGAATGAAGATACGTTCAAGATGTTGGCAGGACTGCATCCTATCGGAAGAATGGGCGAGTCAGAAGAAGTAGCAGAACTGGTGGTTTGGCTGAGTTCTGACAAAGCTTCTTTTGTAACGGGAGCCTATTACGCAGTAGACGGCGCCTACCTGGCCCAATAACCAGATAAACTGTACCAGCAAAGAAAATATAACTGGTGATATACAGCAGCCTCCACAAAACCTGCAGGACATGAGTGTAATAGAAGAAAAGAGCACCAGGACAAAAGCGGTGCAACTAGAAAAGCAACAGCTTGTCTGGCACGCGATGAAGGCGGAACAGGTGTTGGAGCAACTACAGGTAACAGCTGAGGATGGCCTAGACCTGGAAACAGTAACAAAGCGGCAGGAGCAGTATGGCCTTAACCAAATGACTCCTAAAAAGCAACAGCATGCCTTGATCCGTTTTCTGCAGCAATTCCATCAGCCCTTAATCTACATCCTGCTTGCATCTTCAGTGGTAACTTTCTTTCTGGAAGAATACATAGATGCTGCCGTTATTTTCGGAGTTGTTTTCATCAACGCGATTATCGGTTTTGTGCAGGAGTCGAAGGCAATAGAGGCCATTGATGCCCTGGCTAATAGTATGACGGCCAGAGCACTTGTAGTGCGTAATGGTAACCGACATGCGATAGATGCGCAGGAGTTAGTGCCAGGCGATGTAGTACTGGTTCAGTCCGGTGATAAGTTTCCGGCAGATGTGCGCCTGGTAAAGGAGCGGGACCTTAAAGTAGATGAATCAGCGCTGACCGGTGAGTCGGTCGCTGTTGAAAAAAACACGCATCCTGTAGCAGCCGACAATGTGTTAGGCGACAGGTTCTGCATGGGATTTTCTTCTACTGTCGTGACTTATGGGCAAGCCAGGGGGGTAGTTGTAGCAACCGGCGATGCCACTGAGGTAGGCAAAATACAGCAGTCGATGGCTGGTGCACAGAACCTGGAAACGCCGCTAACTATCAAAATAAAAGAGTTCAGCCACTTGCTGCTATGGGCTATACTTGGCTTATCGGCGCTGGTTTTTGTTATTGGCCTGATACGGGGAGAAAGCATAGCCGATACCTTTATGGTAGCCGTGGCCCTTGCCGTTGGTGCCATCCCCGAAGGGTTGCCAGTGGCCGTTACCATTATGCTGGCACTGGGTGTATCCAACATGGCGGCACGAAGAGCTATCATACGTAAGCTTGTGGCAGTTGAAACCTTAGGCAGCACCAATGTTATCTGCTCCGACAAAACCGGTACGCTGACCGAAAACCAGATGACGGTACAACAGATAGCTGCCGGTGGAGAAGTATACGCTGTAACAGGCATTGGCTACCAGCCGCAGGGAAGTATACTTACTAACGAACAACCTGCCGATGTGCCCCGAAATAAAGCGTTAGAACTTTGCCTGAGAGCCGGGATGCTCTGCAACGAAAGCGCACTTGTTGAGAAGGCAGGAAAATGGACTGCAGAGGGAGACCCTACAGAAGTGGCACTGCTTGTTTCTGCTTTGAAAGCTGGTTTCCAAAATGCAAAGCTAGAGCGGGAAGAGCCACGGCTGGATACCATACCTTTCGAATCAGAATACCAGTACATGGCTACGCTGCATCATGGTCACAAGCCGTTTATCTATCTCAAGGGATCTGTAGAAGCTGTTTTAGAGCGGTGCAATAGCTGTTTGTTGCCTGATGGCACACTGGCTGGCCTAAATAAAACTGCCATACATAAACAGGTGGATGAGATGGCTCACGAAGGGTTGCGTGTTCTGGCCTTTGCCACTGCCGCAGCTCCTGAAGGCACATCTTCCATAGATCACGTTTCCACTTCATCCGGCCTTACATTTCTTGGCTTACAGGGCATGATAGACCCTCCAAGACGGGAGGCCATGGAGGCAGTAAAGCTCTGCCAGCAGGCAGGCATAGATGTTAAAATGATTACGGGAGACCATGCCGTAACAGCCGCTGCCATTGCAAGAGAGATTGGGTTGCGGGGAGCCCATGAGAACGGAAGGTTAAAAGCACTTACAGGCAAGGAGCTTCAGCGCTATTCTGACGCAGAACTTGAGGAGGTGGCAGAGAACACAGCTGTGTTTGCGCGGGTATCGCCAGACCAGAAGTTACGTTTGGTAAAGGCCCTGCAGGCACGCGGAAAAGTAGTAGCCATGACAGGTGACGGAGTAAACGACGGACCGGCACTGAAACAGGCAAACATCGGCATAGCCATGGGTATAACCGGGACTGATGTAGCGAAAGACGCCTCAGACATGATCTTGACAGATGATAACTTTTCTTCCATAGAGGGAGCTGTAGAGGAAGGCCGCAGTGTGTTTGACAACCTGACAAAATTCATTGTCTGGACGCTGCCTACCAACCTCGGCGAAGGTTTGATTGTATTGACAGCCGTTATATTAGGCACTTTATTGCCAGTGCAGCCAGTGCAGATTCTCTGGGTAAACATGACCTCTGCCGTTTTACTCGGCCTTACCCTTGCCTTCGAACCCAAAGAGCCAGGTATAATGAGCAGGCCACCCCGCCCTTCCAGCAAGCCTATACTTACCAAAGAGCTGGTAATGCGTACATTGCTGGTAGGTGCACTGATGCTACTCGCATCCTTCGGCCTATACCTGTTCGAAACTCAATCCGGTTCCTCTATTGAAGAGGCACAGACAGTGGCTACCACTGCTTTGGTTGTGCTGGAGTCGTTTTACCTGCTTAACTGCCGTTCACTTGTAAGACCCATACGCGAAGTAGGCTATTTTTCGAATATGTGGGTGTACTATGGTATAGCTGCCATGTTCTTCTTTCAGGCTTTATTCATCTACGTGCCTATTATGAACACCCTCTTTGGCTCAAGCCCTCTAAGTCCACCGCAGCTGGTACGTGTATTTGGAGCAGGAATGCTGCTATTTATCATCGTAACCATCGAGAAGCAGCTGCGTCTTAGGTTTGCTTCGCCTACAGATGCTGAGGCCTGAGAGCGTACTTTAATGTGTTTCCAATACAGATAGCAATTAGGCAATTTCACTACTAATTGCAAGTATGGGCTCTTGTATAGGCAGGCATTAGATTCAGTTCTTTCACCTGCTGTGCCATCATTACAAGCTTCTCTTTTGTAGTCTTGTAAAATCCTTCTTCAACTTAAAGTATGCAGGCAGCAGATACACTTACTGGTGCTTGCATACCTTTAAGCTAGCTATAGTCGTAGAAAACTTGTTTAACTATTCTTACAAGTTATTTCTAAGTCATAGTTTCTAAGAATTATATTGGAGGAGCACTAGTATACTGCTGCCTGTAGTAATTTGTGTCCGTAGCTTGATTACGTGCTGCTTCACCTGTAAAATCCGGCTTCTGTTGTTCTGTTCTTTGGGTGCAGTAGTACTAAAATTATGTTTATACCCTCTCCTACACACCTGATAAAGCACCGCTCACATAGCCACAGCAACTGAAAACGAGTATTTCATGCAGTAAGCCCCTTTTGATTTTAACCTTAGCAATTGCACAGCGTTTTACAAAACACAGAATCAACAAACGCATGTATGACAAACGCAAGAGGAAGACAAGCTGAAAGCCCCAAAGAAATACCCGGTAAAGGTTGGAAAGATGTACTGATGCGGGTAAAGGAGCAGCTGAGTACCGATAATATAAGTATAGTAGCAGCTGGTGTTGCTTTCTACTTTTTCCTGGCACTGTTTCCTTTGATGGCCGCTATTATTTCTATCTATGGCCTTGTGATGGAACCGGCAGCTGTAGAGCAGCAAATGGAGCAGCTAACAGCCGTACTTCCTGAAGAAGCACACCAGATGCTAAGCGAACGATTACAGAATATTGCGCAGAAATCCAGTTCTACGCTTGGCTGGGGTGTAGCTTTGAGCATACTGCTGAGCTTGTGGAGTGCCAACAGCGGCACCAAATCTCTCTTTGAAGGTATAAATATTGCCTACGACGAGGTAAACGATAGGAGCTTTCTAAAACTGAATGCTATCACTCTACTCTTTACGCTAGCTGGCATTATTATAGGTTCTTTATGTGTGGTGCTGGTAATAGCCTTTCCGGCTGTGATTGATAGTTTGGGGCTACCTGATGTGCTGCAAACGGTGCTTCAGTTTGCCCGATGGGTTTTGTTGGCTGGTATCATAATGCTTGCCCTGGCGTTGATTTACAAGGTAGCACCTTACCGTGATAACCCGAAGTTTAAATGGGTAAGCTGGGGCTCCGGTATCGCAACTGCTCTGTGGATCATCGGTTCCCTGCTCTTTTCGTGGTACGTTAACAACTTTGGTAATTACAATGAGACGTATGGACCGGTAGCAGCAGTTATCATCATGATGCTGTGGTTTAACCTGACAAGCTTTATTATTCTGCTTGGCGCAGAAATAAACTCAGAACTAGAACATCAAACAGCTAAAGACACCACCGTAGGAGAAGATATGCCGCTAGGGCAGCGTAACGCTTACCATGCCGACCATGTGGCTGGCGAAAATGACAATAAATAATATCAAACAAAAAGGCAGGCATATTCTTATACCTGCCTTTTGGTTTGATGTTTAACGAAATGCGTTATGGTCTCTCTCCTTCTGTCCAGCCTCTTCGCTTTACCGTATGGTGCTCTGGCCCTTCTATAAGCATATCGGCTACTGCGCCGGCAGCAAAAGCGTAAATACATTTGTGCAGCAGGTCAATCACCTGCTCGTCTTTTGGCCAGGTCCAGGGCATGGCTCCTACACCTGTAGCATTTTCCAGAGTTTGATCGCTAAGCAAACGCAGGTTCATAAACAGAAATGAGCCTATACTTCCTCTAAATCCTTTCTCTGCCATCAAGCCGCGTACTACGCCTAAAAGTATACCTTCACCCCAATGCATGGTCCAGTTCAGAGGCACATTTTTAGAGTCTGGCTCCGGCTCACGCCCTAGCAGGCGACCTAATGTATGCGCAGGAACATAAGAATCAGGCCGCTTTGTAACCTGCTGCTCTAACTTCTCTGCCAGCGTCATGGCTGCTACTCCGGCGGCTCCTGCCACAAGTCCGTAAATTACTGTTTTCGTTTCCATAGTTGTATTTGTAATGTCGAGCTTCCTGTTGTCTGTAAATTGACAATAGTATTTTATACTGTGGGTGCGTGATTAATGCTATTTATTTACGCCGGACAGGCATGCCAGTTCAGAGCTTAGCAGAATAATTTCAGACTTTCGATTGATACTGGTGCTAGTGAAGTATAATTAGCTGCGTATACAGGTTTATTCAGCTCCCGCTTAAATTTAGAATGCAGTATAAGATCAAGGGCAGTATAATCAGTCAGCAGCGGCAGCTTTTTGAGCATGTGCAGGCAACTTATAATCACCTTACAAGCCCTTACAGTACCAGCCACAGGCAAAGCTTTTAACTATCTAAGTTGCTTTTCGAAAATAGATGTTCTCCGGAAACTTGCCTAAAGCAAACAATGTCACATCACAAAGCCAGACCGATTGTATCTGATGATTTACCGGCTTGTAATACGCTCCCCCACCGGGATCTCCTAAACGTGATATTTCCAGCTTAAGGGCACCTTCAATGGGCTGCTCACTCATCTCCACATCTACCTGGTTATTACCTTTAGCGAGGTAGTCCAGCATGTCATCGGCTCCGGCTACCATGGCTAAATCGCCCTTTGGCCCGGTATAGTCTGGCAGGTCGATATACCAGGTGCCGTATGCCTCTTTGTAGAACCGAAATTTAATTATATCAGAACTTAAACTGCGCACGGTTGCCAGCAGAGCTCCTATCAGTATGAATTGGATTAAAGTTATCATACCCTAGAAACACTGCCGTATTTAGCAATGGTTCAGGATTAGTATTAGTTAATGCTTAGGCGCTGCAGGATAACTTTACAGGGTATGGCAGAGGTAACATCAGCCCGATGCGGTGTATGCAGTGGAATTGCGATAAAGTCTCCCGGCTTCAGCTCATGCACCTCCTCCCCTACGAACATGTTGCAGCTACCCTCCAGTATCAGGAAACGCTCATAATCATCGTGGTGCACCTCATTCTCAGTCATCTCCAAGACCCATACTACAGCAGTAGTAGCTGCAGGTGTGTAACCGATTATTTTAGCATAGACACCTTCCGTATCATCAGGCATTACCATATCTTCACGGTTTAGCCACACGGCAAAATCCTCTACTACTGACTCCGCTGTCAGTACAGGTGGCGCTACAGGCAGCTCTCCCTGCTTCATGCGTTCCATGTAATCAATGGTTGCCAGCACTAGCGACTTAACTGATTTTCGCGGCTGCTCGGCATGTGCCAGGGCATAGCTTTCCATAGCCTGGCTAATGGCATCAATCTCCTGGCGGATTTCCGGATGCGAAGCGGCCATTTTCTCCACAGCAAGAGTTTCCTGAGCCGTGGTGGCCCCCATAATGTATAGCTCCAAAACCCCGGATTCTATAAATTCTGTGAGTTTAGGGTTCATGCTGATTTCTCCGCCTTTAAATGTATAAATGCCTTTTTTAAGGTAAACTTTAGTGACTCTTCAGATATGTTCATTTCTGCTGCTGCCTCGGCACAATTGCGTCCCTTCAGATAAATCAGCTCTAATATAGCTCTTTCCTTAGGTTCCAGGTTGCAGAGTGGTTTATTTTCCAATTGCTCTGCCTCCAACAGCTTCGTCTTCACCACTTCTGCGCAGGCGATGTCTGTCAGGTGCTCATCTTGCCGTGTTGATTTGTACTTTCCAGCTTTAACAGCTTCCAATGCTATACCCCTGGCAATAGCCAAACCCCAGATCAGAAATCTTTTTTTAGAAGCGTCGTATACCTCAATGCGGGACCAAATGGCCAGAAATGTTTCCTGCAAGACTTCTTCCGCCACCTCTCTGTCTGGCACAATCCGCAGAATCACGCCCATCATCACGGGAGCGTAAGCATCGTATAGTAACCCAAGTACTTCCTGTTTGCCTTGCTTTAGCGCCTCTACTAAGCTTTGTTCTGTTTCTCCCTGAAGGTTAATTCCTGACATAACATTATTATCTCCCGACACCGGCTTCCCACGACAAGCGGAGTGAATACAGTTAAATTTAAGTAAATCTGCTGAAAGTACCTAGACTGGATAGGCACCAATCTACCTATAGCACCTGTAACAGGTACAACAGAAGTGGGTGCTAACTACCACATGGATGACTTTGTGCAGAAATGCTGCTGTTTCGTGGTAATACATACTACGGTATCACAAAAGGTATAGTCTGGTTATTGAGTTGAATTAATTGTGAAAAATTGAATTCAGCGTAAGTATAACTTTCTTTTTTAGAGCCACTTGCAGCTTTAAAAACAAGTATAGGCCATACTTTTAGTAGAGTACAGCAGACATACTTACCACATTATAAGAAGAAGGTTCACCACACGATTCGAATCTTAACTCTGTCTTATACTTAAAAAGGGGCTCTAAGGCCCCTTTTTAATATGTATACTTTGAGCAAGTGCTCAGATCAAAGCCTGTCAGAGGTATTTGCTTCGCCTACTTTTTGAAAATGTGTAGCCTGCTTGATCGTCTTTTCTTTTCCATCAGCATCTTCATAAGAGCGTTCTTCTACCTCTACCGATAGCGTTTTGCCTTTTAGCTCTTTTGAATCAACTTCTGTTTTCTCTATACCTACCGCTCTTAAAAAAGCAGCCAAAATAGGTTGACCTGGCTCGCTTATGTAAAATCGCTGATTTACAAATCCGTCTTCGTTTTCTAAACGACAATTGATAAAAGGAACTTCTTTATTTTCACTTTTTCCTTCTTCCACTTCTGTTATTTTCACAACATGCCGACCTTCTGCTAAAAACGGCTTTTCATCTATCTTGAGTTTCATAAGCTTTCTTTTTTACTAATATTTTACGCATTTAC
>NZ_JBHTLD010000069.1:0-21099 GCF_042678745.1 Pontibacter rugosus
ATAAAAAAATAATAATAGAAGTCAGCTTCCTTAACAGGCGACTTGATGCAAGGGATGAAGTATCAGTTTGATGTAGCCTCTTCTACTACCAGTGAGACGGAATAACTTTATCAGGTTTCTTCCAGAAGGATAGCTTTTGTTTTATACTTCAGAATAAAGTTAACCTCCTGATTAAGAGGGGATACAATGGGTTATAAAATGAGCTACCACTCATAAATCAGCTATTTACTGTAGCCGGAAATGAAGGTAAGTAAATCCAGAAAAGTAATAACAAGGAATTATATGGTTTGAAAGCAGTGTTTCGTTTATCTTCGTAGTGCTATACATTTGTTTATGAAATTAAGACTGCTCATACCTATACTATGCCTGTTGCTTTTGGGAGCTTGCTCAGGAGATGATGCGCCTACTCCCATTCAGGAGCCAGAACCAACCAGCTTCTGCTATCTTCAGGAGCAGGTTGTAACCTCTGATTCATTAAAAACTAAGGTTGTTTATACTTATAATGATCAGAACCAGGTAATAGAGACAGCGCATGTAGAAAATGACAAGCTGGTGGCAACCCGCACCTACGAGTATAATTCGGCAGGCAGGCTAAGCAGAGAAAACTATTTTGGGCCTGATAACGAACAAATTAGCTATACTGTATACAGTTATAACCCGCAGGGGCGCTTATCTAGGTATGTTGTGTGGCAGCAACTTGCGCTTGGTGTCAATCATCGCCTGGCTACTTTCCAGGCACAATATAATATCAACGGAAGCCTGCAAGCTGCCACTGACTTCAATTACCTGGACAATCAGCAAAAGCAGACTCAGAAAATCAGTTTCACTTATCCGGTTAATGGTCCAGTGTCTGTGGCAGTGTCAAAGCAGGTGAGTAGCCAAAGCTACAATGCCACTTTTACTACAGATTCTTTGCGGGCGCCACTTTCGTCTGTACCTGCTTTCTATATCAAGCGACCAGGTATCGGGTATCCGGGCAAAAATAACTTGCTAAGCCTTACGGCCACTAACACAGCCAAAGAAGATGTGGCTGATGTTAGCTATACGACAGCGTATACTTATAATGACAAAGGCTATCCCACACGTGCTGACATGACATACAACAACGGCAAAACAGTTACTTATACCTACTCTTACCGCTGTGAGTAAAGTAAGATATTCATACATAAAAAAGGCTGCCTGTATCTTCAGGCAGCCTTTTTTATGTATGAATATAAGCACTAGAATAGCTTGAATAGTCTGTCTTTTAGGCCAGCTGTTGCTTCTATCAGCGGAAGCCTGACAGCAGCGCCACATACACCAAATCGCTGTAACACAGCTTTCACGCCTACAGGATTGCCTTCTTCATACATCAACGGGTTCATATCCACAAAATCAAGCAGGAGGTTAGAGGATTCTTTGAAATTACCCTCAAGTGCTAAGCGAACCATATTAGTGAATTTGCCCGGAAAAGCATTCGCAAGTACTGATATCACACCGACAGCCCCGAAAGAAATCATCGGTACCGTTAGCAGATCGTCGCCGCTAATAAGCATAAAGTTCTCTGGCTTGTGTTTTGCGATCACCATACACTGCTCCAGGTTGCCTGATGCTTCTTTGGTGCCAATGATGTTTTGGTGCGAGGCAAGCTTTAGCGTTGTTTCTGCCGATACATTGCTGCCTGTGCGGCCGGGTACATTATAAAGTATAACAGGCACCGGAGAGGTATTAGCAACCTGTATATAGTGCTGGTATATACCTTGTTGCGACGGTTTATTGTAATAAGGGCTTACAGATAAAATAGCCGCTATACCTTCAAGGTCAGTAGCAGCTATAGTGTCTAAAACATGTTGTGTGTTGTTGCCGCCCAAGCCGTAAACAAGCGGCACGCGCCCGTTTACATGCTTTTTTATAAACTGTAAAATCTCCGCCTTTTCATCGGTGGTGGTGGTTACAGATTCTGCAGTGGTGCCATTTATAACCAGGTAATTAACTCCGCCATCTATCACAAAATCCAGGAGCTTGTGCAGTGCCTTGTAATCAACGGCTAAGTCTTGGGTAAAAGGCGTTATCAGCGCTACGCCTGTTCCTTTTAAAGTATCTTTAATCATCTTCATCAGTTATGAACTACGAATTACGAACTATGTAATGACTTCTGCAAATGTCTAAAAGAGTGTTGCAACGCCAATCAGGGCCCGAATTTATACTTCAAAATTATTATTGGATGTTATTTTCTTCTACCCACTTTAAAAACTGCTCCTTGTATACTTCACCAATCGGAATCTCTTTGCTGCCAATACGGATGCGGCTTTTCTCTATACTGTCTATCTTCTGAAGCGAAACGATAAAGGAACGGTGGACCCGCAGAAATTTGGCATCAGATAGTTTCTCCATCATTTTATTCATGGATAGCAACGTGATGATCTTCTGCTCTTTTATCTGAATGATGATATAGTCCTTCAAGCCCTCAATCCAGAGGATATCTTTGAAATCAACACGAATTGTTTTGTAGTCTGCCTTTACAAACATAAAATCCTGCTCATGTGTTGGGGCAGGTGTTGGTGCAGAGGAGTTTTTCCCTTTGTCGCGCTGCAGGCGTTCCTGTGCTTTGGTTACTGCTTTCAGAAATCTATCAAAAGGGATCGGCTTGAGCAGGTAATCCACCGCATCCTGGTTAAAGCCTTCCAGGGCGTAATCGGGATATGCGGTTGTAAAAATAACCAGCGGCTGGTGCTTCAGTATGTTTAGGAACTGAATACCTGTTAGCTCAGGCATCTCAATGTCCAGAAAAATCAGGTCTACCTGTTCTTCCTGTAGTACCTGCATGGCCTCGGTAGCACTGGAGCAGGTTTTTACAAGTTGCAGAAAAGGCAATTTGCTCACATAGCTCTCGATAATATCAAGTGCTAATGGTTCATCATCGATGGCTAGGCAGCGGATAATCATAGTTTTATTTTTCTAGTTGGCTAAAGTATAATTTAAGCGTAGCGTAAAATATTCCTTCTTTTTCTTCAAAAATCAGTTCATGCCGCCTGTTATACAACAGGTTCAGGCGGCGCTTCAGGTTTTCGAGGCCTATACCGCCAAACTCTCTTTTTTTATGCTGGCTTGTATTGTTAATGGTGCTAAACAACAGCGAGTCTTGCTGCACCACCAGGTTAAGTATAATACCTATCTCGTTTTTACTCACAAGCCCATGCTTGAAGGCATTTTCAACCAAAGTCATCAGGAGCATAGGAGCGATCTGCTTACCCTGTAGCTCTCCCTGGATGTTAAACTTTATACTTGTGTGCTCCCGTAGGCGCAGCTTTTGCAAATCTATAAAATTCCGGATATGGTCTACTTCTTTTTCCAGGCTCACCAAAATATCATTGCTTTCATAAAGCATATAGCGCATCAGCAGCGATAGCTTCATGATGGCATCTGGTGTTTCAGGGTGCTGCTTGTAGGCCAGTGAGTATATGTTGTTGAGTGTATTAAACAGAAAGTGCGGATTTACCTGCGACTTTAAAAATGCCAGCTCTGCCGTCAGTTTCTGCGTTTCCAGTTCTTTGTTGCGCCTCTCGTTTCGGATGTAGTTGCCGGTTACCTTAAGTGCCGAGGAAATAAAGATGAGCACCAGTCCTCCCATCATGTACTGCACCATGCGCTCGTAGCTGTACAAGGTGGCATACTCCCGGAAAAAATAAAAGTCGAGTGGGGCCCGAAGCATAGCTATACCTAATAAAGTGGTAAGCACGGCTGCTATGTATAGCAAGATGTGATTTCGTGCCAGGTACTTCGGGATCAGCACATACCAGTTAAAATAAAATATGCCTACGTTAAACAACGTGCCCACCAGCACATCTATTACTTTGTTGAAGGTGAGGGAGCTGTTGCCATACAGAAAGTAAAACACCCACGTCTCAAACAGAAGCCATACCACGGCATGTAACGCTATGGTATAACGTTTTTTGAGCGGTTCTTTATTTAAGATTATACTAGTGTTTGGCAATGTTGTGAGATTAGGTGATGCAGGTATAGAGCAGCTCGTTTACAGTTTAAGATGCTGTAGGGCACTGCTATTATCCTTTAAATATAATCAAAGTACAGCACTATACTTATTTTGAAGCTGATCTATATACCAAATTGGCTATTGTTTCTACCAAAGCTTTGTTTTGAGGGCGGTAAAGCAGGAATAGAGTGTCTGGCACGGGTTCGCACTTCTTTGCTTTCTGGTTTATATGATCAGGTTGAGGTCTGATTCTAAGCATTGCCTTCCAGCCTCACCAATGGCATTGGGTACAAACCTGACCGTTGAGAGCATCTTTTTCGCTGAAGAAGTTCTGCTGAGTCTGGCATTGACTCTGTTGGTATTTATACTCGGCTAAGTATAGGGCCGGCATCAACTTTAAGCATACTACCTGTCATTGTGTAAGAATCCTGCTATAAGTATAGGGCCCCTTCCCCCGGAAGTTACGCTTTTGCGCCTTGTGGGGGAAGGGACCCTATATCAACAAGATCCTTTCAGGATAATAAAATAGGTCAAACTAAATTTGTCCGTGTACTTATTTCGAGCTACCCCAAAGGTGTATCTTCTGACCCGATAATAGTCGCTTTTGTAATAAAGAATGATCAACAGGAATGACTACAAGCGCCATTTTACCCATTGATCATTTTTCAGTTATTCAGTAATTGTTCTTAAAAATTCTTCTTCGCTAAGTATGGAAATGCCGAGACTTTCCGCTTTCTCCAGTTTAGATGGACCCATTTTATCGCCGGCAACCAGGTAAGAAAGCTTTTTGGAAATAGAGCTTACTACTTTGCCACCATGGCTGATGATGAGTTGCTGTAGTTCCTCGCGGCTAACGGTTTCAAAAACTCCGGAAATTACGAATGTCTGGCCGGCTAAGCGATCGCTCTGTACTGCTGGTGCTGTATTCTCTGATTTAAATTGCAGTCCGGCAGCTTTCAGACGCTCCACTAACATTATATTGTCCGGGTCTTGGAAGTAGGCAAGTATAGAACGGGCAATGCGCTCACCTATTTCATTAATGGCAATCAATTCTTCAAAAGTAGCGCCACGTAAAGCCTCCAAATCCGGCAAATCCTGGGACAGTTTTTTGGCTACCGTGCTTCCCACAAATCTAATTCCTAGTGCAAACAGGACACGGTCGTAAGGAGTGGCTTTCGATTTCTCCAGGCTTTGCATAATGTTATTGGCTGATTTCTCACCCATTCGCTCCAACTCAACCAGTTGTTCAAACGTCAGGTCGTAGAGGTCAGCTGCGTTTTTTACCAGACCCGTAGCATAAAGCTGCTCAATGGTTTCAGGGCCTAAGCCATCAATGTTCATTGCCTTGCGGGAGATAAAGTGCTCTAGCTTAGATTTTATCTGTGGCGGGCAGCCTTTATCGTTTGGACAGTAGAAGTTCGCCTCGCCTTCTGAGCGTACCAGTTCGGTGCCACAGGCAGGGCAGTGGGTAGGGTAAAGTATAGGCTGGCTATCGGCAGGGCGTTTCTCAAAATCGACTCCGGTGATTTTAGGGATAATCTCACCGCCTTTCTCCACAAAAACCATATCGCCCAGGCGCAGGTCGAGGCGCTGAATTTCGTTGGCGTTGTGAACAGAAGCTCGCTTAACTACGGTTCCGGCAAGCTGAACTTTGTCAAGTATGGCTACGGGTGTTACAGCACCTGTTCTGCCTACTTGATATTCGATACCAATTAATTTTGTGGCGGAGTTTTCTGCCGCATATTTATAAGCAATGGCCCAACGCGGGCTCTTGGCTGTAAATCCGAGCTCTTCCTGCAGCGCATAGCTATTTACCTTGACTACCACACCGTCAGTGGCGATAGGCAGCTCAAAACGTTTCGTTTCCCACTCATTAATGTAGGCCATTACATCCTCAATGCTACCGCATTTGCGCCACGTTTCAGATACTTTGAAGCCCCATTTCTGTATGGCCTGCAGACTTTCAGAATGTGTATCAAAAAGTATTTTATCGGTGTGGAAGCTATAGGAGAAACAACCCAGTTTACGGCTGGCTACTACGGCGGAATCCTGTTGTTTCAGCGTTCCGGAGGTAGCATTACGCGGGTTAGCCAACAGTTGCTCGCCTGTTTCCTCGCGTTCAATATTTAGCTGCTCAAACACCTGAAAAGGCATAAATACTTCGCCACGCACCTCGAAAAGTTCTGGGTAACCTTCTCCGTGTGCCTGCAGCGGCACATCATGTATGGTGCGTACGTTGGCTGTGATGTTATCACCACGGGTGCCGTCCCCACGGGTAGCACCCTGCACAAACTTGCCGTTCTCGTAGGTCAGGCTGATGGCTACACCGTCAAACTTCTGCTCGCATACATACTCCACTTCATCGCCTACTATTTTACGAACGCGCTTATCAAACTCACGCAAGTCTTCTTCAGAATAGGTGTTGCTAAGCGAGAGCATGGGCCATTTGTGGTAAACGGTATCAAAGTTTTTGGTAACCGTACCGCCCACGCGCTGGGTAGGGGAGTGGGGCAGACGCAGCTCAGGGTGTTGTGCCTCCAGTGCCTCCAGTCGCTTCAGCATTTGGTCGAACTCAAAGTCAGATACCTCTGAAATGCTGTTCTGGTAGTATTCGTAATTCAGGTGATTTATCTGTTGCGTCAGCTCCTGTATCTCCAGAGCCGGGTCTTTCGCTGTTGCCATGTATCGTTCTTATTGCTTCCTGTAAAAATAAGGAAAATGTCTGAATCAGGATTTACGGGATGAGAAGAAGGATGGGCAGAATTTTGAAGAGTTAAAAGTATAGATGCTGTTTTATACTTGCTTTAGCATTGGTGATGCAAATCCTGTGATCGCAGCTAAGTATACTATGGCGCAAGCGTCCACTTGTGCCTGGGTTGTGCTAACTATAAACTACAAGTTTAGCGGTCATTCAATTTTGACTTTGCTGGTGCCGACTTATACCTGCCCGTATTCATTCTTCATGCCGCAAGTTTAGCGATAGCGAAACTTGTGGCTTTATGTAATGCCAGTTTGTAACTGGCGCTAAAACTACTATCTGAAACTGCTAGAGGGGATATATGAAGTATAAAAGAAATGGAGATGATTGAGCTCAAGCGGACGCTTGCGCTAGAAATAATAAACTAAGAAGTATAAACAAAACATCAACGACAAGCCTGTAAGCCGGGTTCTGTCGCCACACCCGAAGGTACAGCGTCTTATCATTTATCTAGGCCTGCACTCGCGCGCAGGCTCCATCGACCTACCCACTGACATCGGACGAGCAGCCCTTAGCCCCGCCGAAGCGAGGCGCTGTCAGCCTATTTGGTCTTTCAACTCCTAAGGTTTACCCAGCCGGACTGGTCACCCAGCCGCTGGTGCGCTCTTACCGCACCTTTTCACCCTTACCAGCACAAGGCTGGCGGTTATTTTCTGTGGCACTGGCTGTATCCCGCTTGCGCAGGACCCTTCCCGTTAGGAAGTAGGATGCTCTGTGTTGCCCGGACTTTCCTCTCCCCATAAAGGGCAGCGATAAGACGGCTTGTCGTTGATACTTTGTTCTGTGGCAAAGATAACAATAAATCCTCACCTGCGGTTCGGTTTTAGTTCTGAGTCACGAGTTCTGAGTGCCGAGTTGTAATTTGTACAATTCAAGACTCAGAACTCAGAACTAAAAAGCTATTTCAGTCTTACGACAGTAGCGCCGTAGCCAAATTTTTCTTTATGTGCGTCTTTATAATGCTGGATGCCAGCAGTACGGCTTAGAATTTTCTGGAGCTCTTTGCGCAGTACACCATTGCCGGCACCATGTATAAAAACAATCTCGTGCATGTTGGTGGCCATGGCTCTGTCCAGCGTATCCTGAAATTTTTCCAGCTGTAGTTTCAGCATGGCACTGTTGCTCATACCGCTGTGGTCGTCAATTAATTTCTCGATGTGCAGGTCTATTTCATGCTCAGGAGCTGTAAGTTTATAGATTTCGCTTTTTTCTATAGCTTCTGCCAACTGCTCTTTTATTTTATCCGGGTTAACAGATACCGGCTTTTGATCGAGCTGATACACGTAGCCTTCTTTGTTAAGTATAGGCGCTGTTTTCTTGCTCTTGTAGAAAGAGCTGGCTTTGAACTGGATTCGCTTGATGATTGGCTCAAAAAGAGTAGGGCTGCCATTGCGGTGTTGCATAAACTGGAGGAGTAGATTTGGCCACTTCTCGAAATCCTTCAGGTGGTAGTGCGTGATAACCCGCGTAGCTTTTGGGGCCAGTTTATCGTTTTGCAGACCACGGTAGTTATTCTCCCGCTCTTCGCCGCTGGTAAACAGTAAATCATAATCAGAATTATTAATGACCGTTACTGCCAGCAGCTCATCTGACTGATGCACCAGGGCCAGGTATACGCCCTGCGTCGCCAGTACAGGCGCAACAGGAGCTTTTACTTTGGCTGGAGCAGGTGCTATGTCATCCTGGCGCATAAACTGCTTTTCTTCGGCAGCAATTACTACTATTTCGCGTTTAGCTACAGGTATGGTAAAGTCATTATCTATCGCTACTTCTACAATGTTATTATCTAAAAGGCGTGTGATGATGCCTTCCTCTCGGCCCGACATCAGGCGCACTCTATCTCCTACGTTCATGGTTTCTCGGTTCTATGTTTATTGCTAATCGACCTTACATATGCGCTGTAAGTATAAAACGGCAGCTTCAGGTCAACCTGTTTAACAAAGATACGAATTGTGGAGGACTATGATGAAAGGAGAAGCGTTTAGCTAAAAGTATAGCGGGTGCAGCTTAAGCCCATTTTTGCGATTATACTCTAAGGCCGGGGCTGGTATTTTTATGATACTGAGCACATATAAGGCAGTGTTCCATACTTTGCTACGGCCCTTAAAGTGCATCAGGTTCAGGTCGGGGCTAAGGTAGAACTGTCGGTAGGTACCAAGGCCGGCTGCTGCATTGGCTTCAGGGTCATTATACACCATTTCCTCGGCTCCATACCCAACGGCAACATTCAGCCATTTCGGATACTTGGTCTCTTCCTTCAGAAAAGCGCCTACATCAACTGAAAGCCAGTAGGTTTGTCCATTGTAATCTTTTAAAGCTTGCTCTCCTAAATTACTTCCCAGCACATTAGGGCGCATGTCAGCATAACGGGTAGTATGGAAGGAGTATTTAGGCATGATGCGAATTTCCTGCCATGCCAGTTCTTGAGCAACCACAGCCGCAGAACCAGCTGTGTTGGCTACCATATCACCTACAGAGGCTCCGTAATCAGCCTGGTAGCCATCAAAAATTTCGATTGGAGTTTGCAACGCTACGCCTAAAAGCCCACCGTAAAGTATGGCTTTTTTCTCTGGCACACCTGCCCATCGCAGCATATCTATACCAGCACGGCTCTCATGAAAAGCGCTCCAGAAATGCCCTGCCTTGTCCATCTGCCGCCACTCTTTGTTGTCGTTAAAGAAATGGAAACCTGTTCGATTTTTGTTGGAGTACCAGGCGTGATTGAGTGATACCATCATGGCCGTATAGCCTACCGCAAAAGTTGACCCCAGCACTACCAGGCGCTTTTTGTTTACGGTTGTTGTATCTGTATTCAACGGAGCTTGTGCCATACTTAGCCTGGGCAGGTTAAGAAGCAGGAGTAAAGCAAGTATGAATCGTGCACGCATAGCGCAAAGATAGGGAAGAGGCGTAGAAGAGGATAGTTTTATATCGCAAGTTTAGCGGAGCGTTACTTATAGTTGTATTGGTGGAAGTTTGCAACTTCCTTGCTTAGGAGAAGCAAGAACTAAGGTTTGCCTTTGGTGCAGCAGCCTTTTCTGCTCACGCAGAAAGCAAGTTACAAACTTGCCTCATGTACCGTCACAAGTTACGCTCACGCTAAACTTGCCACATCATAGGGGGAATAGCTTATGACAAATCAAGTATAGGTTTTTGAATTGCAGGAGCTGCGCACGCTGCGAGGCCTAAAAAACAAAAGCGGCGAAGCTGTAAGGCTCCGCTGCTTGTATGCTCTAAAGCAAGTATACTTTATACTTAGGCTTTCTTATACATTACTTGTTTAACTGCATCAACCGTACGCTCGATGTTTGGCAGCGATGCTTCAATAAGCGTTGGTGCATAAGGAAGCGGAACGTCGCGGCAAGTTACACGCTTCACCGGAGCATCCATGTAGTCAAACGCGTTGCTCTGGATATGATAAGCGATCTCAGAAGAGATAGAAGCCAATGGCCAAGCCTCTTCAACCACTACCATGCGGTTTGTCTTTTTAACAGACTCAATCAGCGTTTTGTAATCAATAGGACGCACAGAGCGCAAATCAATCACTTCAGCATTGATACCGTCTTTTGCAAGTTCTTCCGCAGCGGCCAGGGCTACTTTCATCATCTTACCGAAAGAAACGATAGTGACGTCAGATCCTTCACGTTTGATATCGGCAACGCCAATCGGAATCAGGTATTCTTCCTCTGGAACTTCTCCTTTATCACCGTACATCTGCTCAGACTCCATAAAAATAACAGGGTCATTATCACGGATAGCAGACTTCAAGAGGCCTTTTGCATCGTAAGGGTTAGAAGGAACTACAACTTTAAGACCTGGTGTGTTAGCATACCAGTTTTCAAAGTTCTGAGAGTGCTGAGAGGACAACATACCTGCACTGCCAGTTGGGCCACGGAATACAATAGGGGCACTGTACTGGCCACCTGACATAGACATCACCTTAGCAGCAGAGTTAATCACCTGGTCGATAGCAACCAGCGAGAAGTTGAATGTCATGAACTCAATGATAGGGCGCAGGCCATTCATGGCAGCTCCTACGCCGATACCGGCAAAACCAAGTTCTGCAATAGGTGTATCGATGATGCGCTCAGGACCAAACTCGTCCAGCATGCCTTGGCTAACTTTATAAGCACCGTTGTACTCGGCTACTTCTTCACCCATCAGGAACACGCTTTCGTCGCGGCGCATCTCCTCCTGCATTGCCTCACGGAGGGCTTCTCTAAACTGTATACTTCGCATATATGATGTTTAAAATCTCGGTTCAGAAAGTAAAATTAAGAGAACTCTCTGAAATAACAATGTACTTGGGCCTTTTCTGATGTTCGTGTTAGCGAATCAACGCATCTTTATAAGCGGCTTTCTCTCGAAAGGCTGCAAACTCAAGATCGTCTATAGCTTTTTGCGTATAGCTGCTGTCGGCATTTACAGCGCGACGCAGATTCTCTTCCAGCATCTGTTCGTTTTGCGTGCGTGCCCCAACCACTGCAAGGCTGTAGGAGGCAAGAGCATCGTTTGGCTGTTGCTCCAGTGCTTTTTTATAGAAACCTTCAGCACCTTCATAGTTTTCTTTCAGGAGATAACTCAGCCCAAGATTCATGTTTGTCTGGTAATTATCACCGGCATAGCGAAGGCTTTTGATGGCTTCATCATATTGACCTGTTTGAATTTCGAGGGCAGCTTTATCGGCAAAAATAACCTGTAACTGTTCCGGAGTTCCTCCTTGTTTTATGGCATACTCGTAGCTTTGCAGTGCCTCCATATAATCTTCGTGCTGGTGGTAGGCGCTGGCAAGGCTGTAGTATACTTTGGCAGAAGGGTTACGGAAGCCGGCATACGTCAGGTTATGAATGGCTTTAGCAAGCAGTGCCTGTTTTGCTTTCGGGCGGTAGTCTTTCTCTGCCATTTCCTTGTATACTACTCCCAGGTTATAATAAGCAGGCCACTTGTCTGTTGTTTTAACGGCTGCCTCATACAGCTTTCGCTTTTCGTCCAGTAACGGTGTTAGGGTAGCAGCATATTGCAGTTCTTCTTCCGTTAAAGCATCAGCATCCGCTTTTTCTGCTGCAATTTGCTTTGCCAGCACATACAGCTCATAGTCAGGCTTACGGCTGCGGTTATAGTCAACCTGTACTTCAGCGGCCCGCATACTTGGGTAGACGTACTTCTGTAAATAATCGAAAGCCTCTGTTTGTTGGAGCGCCAGCTGCTTTTCGTTCATGTTTCCTTCGCTGCTAAGTATGGTTAGCACTTGCTGTATTTGCAGCTTAGGAAGGGCAGAGGCCTTTACTTTCTCTTTCAAAGCATCCAGGCCGTTGTTGTGCACTTCGGTGCTAATGGTTACTTTTTTACCACTATAGTCAAGCGTTTTCAGCTGCTTTTGGTAATAGGTCTCTAATTCTTTTGCCCGCTTTGCTGCTATGTTGGCTCCTTTTTCGTCTGGAGATTGGTACCCGATTATTTTTATCTTTTGGGTGGGCACGTTATCCAGCACATACTGGTCAAGCGTTGGCAGGTTTGAGCCTATATAATGATCTAAGTCGGCCTTATTCTCCTGAAAATAAAACATCAGGCTTGTAGGCTGGTCCACACTTTCTTTAAACTCATCGGTGGCAAACGTAAACTTATTATTACGAACCAATAGCAGCGGAGTAGTATTCAACCCTATGGCAACTTGTTTGGGTTTAGTATAAGCCATGTCTCCGTCTTCTTTGTCCACTGCTTTGCCCTGCACCATCAAGCGGCCAGTAGTTTTGGCAGGCTCATACGGAAAAGAAAGCTGACGGGTGATGGTGGGGGTATGGTTTTCGTAGAGGAAATTGCCAAAGTCAAAGTTGTAAGTGGCAATGTTCTCCCGCTTTTCGTCTCCGTAAAGATAATATATGTCCAGCTTGTACACTTCCTTCTCCCGCACGAGTTTTTCCGGTACTTGTGCTTTGAGATCAAAGGTTACCTGCTGGCCATTCGCAACCAGGGGAGAGGGTTCTACAGAGATGAACTGGTGCTTTTCTGCCTGCTTCACCATGCGCTGAAGCGTACAGCTTGAAGTTCCAACACTCAGAGAGAGAGAGAGTAAGAGTAATATATTTTTGTTTTTTTTGAGCTGTTGCATATCCTGATGTTAACTAAAGTCGTAAAAATAAGCACTCAAGAACTTTGTTTGCTCGTTAGTGCTTTAGAGTATGTTTAAGATTCGCTTGCAAAAACGAACTTCAAATCTTCTCTTACAAACTTCAGTAAGTCAATCTTTTGATGTTTGAAGAACAAAGTATAAATTCGGAATTAAAATCACTAATAAATGAAACGGCTTCAGTATTACATAGAATCACAGGCATTTGGTGTGTGCACCATGCTGGGAAAGAAGCTAGGCTTTGCGACCAGCAGTATAAGGCTCACATTTATTTATGTTTCGTTCCTGACTATGGGCTCACCGGTACTAATTTACCTGATGCTCGCCTTCCTGATGAACGTACGTAAACACCTTCGCCGGGAGCGCAGTACGGTTTGGGATCTATAGATCTTTTGCCAATCGCTTCTGCCTTATAAAATAGGCCCATACTATACTTCCCCTGTAAACGCCCGTAAGGTATGGGAAATTGCCTTTTGGCGCTTGCTCTTTGCGGCGCCTGCGCCAATAGCTTCTGTTACGGATAAGGTCGGCATGTGCATCAAACACAGCACGCGCGTCATTTTTTTGCCCAGCCACCAGCATTCTTAAAGCCGCCACCCAATCTAGTAGCACCCGAAGCGCCACACCTGGCACTAACTCGGATGAGGGCATGTTTTTGTAAAGCAGCGCCAATCCGTTTCTAAAATTAAGGTAGGTCTTGCGTGGGTTTGACTTGTGCAAGGTGCCCCCGCCAACGTGGTATACGCAGCTGTGGCCACTGTACATCACCTTGTAACCTGCGTTTTTGGCCCGCCAGCAGAAGTCTATTTCTTCCATGTGCGCGAAAAAGGCAGGCTCTAAACCTCCTAACTGCTGGTATACGTCAGCACGAACAAACATACAGGCTCCCGTTGCCCAGAAAATTTCCTGCACATCATTATATTGCCCCTTGTCTTCTTCCAGCGTTTCGAATAACCTACCCCGGCAATAAGGGTAACCCAATGCGTCTAACATTCCACCGCCAGCGCCTGCATATTCAAAGAAGCCAGGATGCTGCTGCGCCAGAATTTTGGGCTGGCAAACGGCTATACTGGCATCTTGCTCCATTAGCTGCAACACCGGTTCTGTCCAGCCTGCTGGTACCTCTACATCAGAGTTAAGCAGCACGTAGTATTTAGCCTGTACTTGCTGCAGGGCTTTGTTATAGCCTTCGCAAAAGCCATAGTTCTCGGGCAGAAGGATAAGGCGCACCTGCGGGAAGTGTTCCTGTAAAAAGGCAATGGAGCCATCGGTAGAGGCGTTGTCGGCAACGATGATTTCAGCATTGCCGCTGTTTGCCACGACCGATGGCAGAAACTGTTGTAAATAGCGCAGTCCGTTCCAGTTAAGTATAACAACTGCTGTATGCATTGATTTATAATCCAAAGCCGCCTAGGTCTAAACCCGGGATATTCGGAAGAAGCCCTTCAGTAGACTTGCGCATTTCTTCCTGCGCCTGCTCACCGGCAGTCAGCATGGCATTGTTTACTGCGGCAACCACTAAGTCGTTTACCATTTCGCGGTCGCTCACATTCATAATAGACTCATCAATCTCTATCTTGAGCAACTGGCGCTGGCCATTAACGGTAGCTTTTACCAATCCGGCTCCAGATTCAGCCGTAACGGTAATATCCTTCAGTTTTTCCTGAGCTTCTTTCATTTTGGCCTGGACATCTTTCATCTTGCCCATCATGCCGAACATATCAAACATAGTTTTTTCTTTTAGAGGTATTTTACAACGCTAAACGAGGTTTACCGCTGTGTGATGCAAATATAAGTCTTTTTTATACTTCAAGTCTGTAAGGCAGCTTTAACGAAGTAACGTAACAGTACCTGTTTTTTGCTTAGTAGTACCAAAGCTGGATGTAACAGTAATGATGTAGGCATACGCGCCTGCACTTAACTTTTTTCCTTTGTGCGTGCCATTCCAGGCTGCATCGGCTTCGGTGCCTTCATAAACCAAACTGCCTAATTGGTTGTAAATTTGTAGTGTATACCCATTGAAGAATTTGCCTTTCACTTCCAGCACATCATTCAGCCCATCATTGTTTGGCGTGAAGGCACTAGGCATAAACAGCTTAATATCTTGCTGCACCTCTATGATGTTAGAGAATGTGACACCGGTGCCATTTTTTGAGATAGCCTTTATTCTGTAGCGCAATACCTGCAGATCGTTGCTTAGGGCGCGGTCGGTGTAGGAGTTGCCAGTGGCAGGATATTGTGCGACTATAGTACCAGTCTCATCCAGCACCTCTACGACGTATTGCCCTACAGTATCCGGAAAACCTCTGTAAGCTGTCCAGGAGAGGGAAACGCTTCCATCCAGCTGTTGTTCTGTTTGGAGTATGATCGGACAAACCACATTACTTACAGGAGATGTGTTGCCGCAGGCGTTCGTTAAGGTGGCGCGGTAGCACACAGGCTGTAATCTCAGGTCAGTATCTGTAAGACTTAATGCCTGTATCTGTGCTAGTGGCTGATAGGTTGTTTGGTTTATACTTCGCTCCACAGTAAGAGTGCTGTTGGCGGCTTCTGTAGTTCCAGGCAGTGAAATTTCTACTTGATTATCTAGGTTGAAGCTTGCCAGTAAGTATGGCTTTTCTGGAGTTGTGGTAGAAGTAACCTGAGTTTGTAAAGATGTTGATACAGACGAAACAGGTTCCCCATCCGGATCAACGTTTCTGCCAATAACATAATACGCATACGTTTGGCCGCAGGTAACATCCGTATCGATGTATAGGCGATCACTTCCTTCTTTGGTAGTTAGCAGTGTGCCGTTTCTGTAAATATCATATGTTTCGAAATCTCGCACATTCAGGTTGTTCCATTCCAAAGTAACTTGCTCCTCAGCTGAGGAGAGCTTTAAACTGATAGAGGAAAGGATGTTAGAATTGCTTAGTGAACTGTTACAAGCGTCTTTCGGACGAACCAGGTACCACACGGCTTCATCGGTATTTACATTTTCGAGGGTATAAGTATGGGTGCTTCCGTTGAATTCTGTGACTGTACTTATTTCTTCAAACAAGTTTCTAAAGTTGCCTGTATACCGTTCTACTACATAACTATAGCCCTGCACTAAATTTGATAATTCCAGCTGGATTCTACCTGAAACTGCTTGTTGTAGCACTGTGATCTTATCTATTTGCGTTGCATTACTAACAAGTTCCGGTAAGGTCTCGACTTCTTGTTGAGAGAAATTGTTGCATTCAGAGTTATTAAACTTACCTGTTAGTATAACCGAGTAGCTACCAGCTGAAGTATAAGTATGCGTAATCGTGGTGCCAGCAGTTGTTACAACTGACTGACCGTCTCCAAAATCTAGGGTATAGCTATCGTAATTATCATCGTTGATTGTATAGCTAACCGAATTATTGGCACAACGTGCATAGGTGAAAGATGGCTCTGGAGCTGCTTTAACTTCAATAACAGTAGACATTGTATCCGTAGTGCCAGCATTATTAGCTATCTGCAGTACTTTGTACCTGCCGGGCTGCTCATAGACGTGGGTTTTAGCAAGGGTAGCTAAAGCAAGATAATCAGCCCCTCCCTTGTAGTCATAAACATAATATTCTTTGTCGTCATCAATAACATTATCACAGTCCTGAAAGCTTATTGTTTTGCCTACACAAAATGTGTTACGTACAATTCCATCAGAATCACGTGCTTCTATACACTGTGCAACTGAAGCAGCTACTGTGTAAAGAATGAGACATATAGTTAAAAAGTATTTCAAGCTGCTTTGTTTTGATGCCTCTACGAAGTTATTTAAATAAAGTGCCGCAGGAAAATTTATTGTGTCCTAAAATAAAAAGCCCCTGTAGTATGTGCTACAAGGGCTTTTATAGTTAAGTCTTATACATTAAAATGGGTAAGCTCTAAGAAATTCAATGCTGCTACTAATATCGTAGTGGAGCACACGATCAGTAGAAACAAAGGGTACTACACCGCGATAGCCTTTAACTAGCTGTTCCAGTTGATTAGAGCTTTGAAGCGGGCGGCGGAAATCAAGTGCCTGCGCTGCATTCATTAGTTCAATGGCCAATATCCGCTCCGTATTATGAACTACCTTGTATAGCTTGGTTGCAGCATTGGCTCCCATACTTACGTGGTCTTCCTGGTTATGAGAAGAAGGGATAGAGTCTACCGAGGCAGGAGTACAGAGTTGCTTGCTCTGGCTAACAATAGAAGCAGCAGTGTATTGACTGATCATGAAGCCGGAGTTTAAGCCAGGCTCTGCCACCAGAAAATCTGGCAGCCCGCGTTGTCCTGATATGAGCTGATACGTGCGACGTTCTGCTATACTTCCAAGCTCGGCTACTGCTATTGCCAGGAAGTCCAGTGCCAGCGCGAGCGGCTGCCCATGAAAATTGCCTCCGGATATTATCACATCCTCATCCGGGAAAATGTTCGGATTATCTGTAACGGCATTTATTTCAGTTAAAAACACTTGCTCAACATAGGCCAAAGCGTCTTTAGAAGCGCCATGCACCTGTGGTATACAGCGGAAGGAGTAGGGGTCCTGCACATGCTGTTTTTCCTGATTGGCGATTTGGCTACCATCTAGTAGTGCGCGCATGGCCTCTGCCGTTTGCAGCTGCCCTTTGTGCGGGCGAATTTTATGTATCAGTTCATTGAAAGGTTCTGTTCTGCCATCAAAAGCATCCAGTGATAGAGCAGCAATCATATCAGCCTGCCGCGATAGCCTTTTAGCCATCAGCAAAGTATAAACTCCGTAAGCACTCATAAACTGGGTGCCATTCAGCAGCGCTAAACCTTCTTTCGCTTTAAGGGAGATAGGTTCCCAGCTAAACATTTCCAGCACATGCTCGCTTGCCAGCTTATATTCCTGAAACTGTACTTCTCCTAAGCCAAGCAGCGGCAGGCAGAGGTGCGCCAGAGGAGCTAAATCACCGCTGGCACCGAGAGACCCTTGTTGATACACCACCGGATATACCTCACGATTGTAAAAGTCGATCAGGCGCTTGACCGTTTGCAGCTGTACGCCGCTGTGCCCGTAAGAGAGCGACTGAATTTTAAGCAGCAACATCAACTTCACGATTTCCTGCGGCACTTCGTCTCCTGTGCCACAAGCGTGCGACATCATGAGGTTGCGTTGCAGTTGCTCCAGATCAGCTGGTGATATTTTTTTGTTGCAAAGCGAGCCAAAGCCAGTGTTTATGCCATAAATGCTTTGGTCTGTGTCTTTTATTTTCTGTTGTAGATAAGCATGGCATTGCGTTATGTTTTGTTCTGCTTCTTCCGAGAGAGCCAGTGAGTACTTTCCATTTAAAATCTTATCGATCATTTCGAGTGTAAGGAAATCACTGGAAATATAATGCACCTGGGCCATGCCTGCTTATTTTAAATTGCTGATAATTTCTTCTATTGTAAAATCCTGCTGCTCGCCAGACTGCATGTTACGCAGCTTTAGCTTACCACTGGCTATTTCCTCAGAGCCAATAAGCACCACGTATGGTATGCTCTTCTGGTCTGCGTAGCTCATCTGTTTCTTTAGTTTGGCTGCTTCAGGGTATAGCTCAGCGCTTATACCTGCATCCCGTAGCTGTTGAAGCAGGGGCAGGGCGTATTGCTCAGATTCCTTATCGAACTGAACCAATAATACTTTGCTACCTTCTTGGCTACTGGTTGGGAACAGCTGAAGTTCATCCAGCACGTCATATATGCGGTCTACCCCAAAAGAGAAACCAACGCCAGAAACATCTGGCATGCCAAACATACCTGTCAGGTTATCATAACGGCCACCCCCGCTTATACTGCCCATACTTACGTTATTCACCTTCACCTCAAAAATGCAGCCGGTGTAGTAGGAGAGGCCTCTGGCTAAAGTTACATCCAGCTGTAAGCGCTGCTCGCCAGATTCGTTTTTTGAAGTGAGGGCTTCGCTTTGAAGTGCCTGCAGGTAATTCCATACTTCGCGCAGGTCTTTTAAGCCACGCTTTCCTTCGGCTGTTTCACCAAGTATAGTTTGCAGCTGATCCAGGATTTGTTCGTTGGTTCCCGACAGGTTGTAAAGCGGCTCAAGCTTGGTTACCGCTTCTTCTGATATGCCGCGCTCCAGCAGTTCTTTTCGTACTCCTTCCTGGCCGATTTTGTCTAGCTTGTCGATGGCTACACAGATATCTCCTTCACGCCCTTTTTCACCGATAGCCTCTGCGATGCCAGCAAGTATACCGCGATGATTGATTTTGATTGTAAAGTCGGTGAGGCCAAGATCTGTCAACACGCCATTTATCATCTGCACAATTTCAGCCTCGCATAGCAAAGAGTTAGTGCCTACCACATCGGCATCGCACTGGTAAAACTCTCGGTAGCGGCCTTTCTGAGGGCGGTCGGCTCGCCAAACAGGTTGAATTTGATAGCGTTTGAAAGGGAAGGTAATCTCGTTGCGGTTCATTACCACAAATCGTGCAAAAGGCACTGTGAGGTCATAGCGCAATGCTTTTTCTGAAATTTTGCGAGTAAGGTGTTTGCTGCCCTGTTCTATATCCTCCGGTTTGGTCTTATTTAAAAAATCACCAGAGTTTAGAATCTTGAAAATAAGCTGGTCGCCTTCGTCGCCATACTTGCCTGTTAGCACCGACAGTTGCTCCATGGCAGGCGTCTCTAAGGGGAGATATCCGAATTTTTCGAATGTACGTTTGATGACGCCAAATATATAGTTCCTTTTAACCACGACAGCCGGGCCAAAATCACGTGTTCCTTTCGGTATGGATGGTTTCTCTTTGCTCATACTTTTGCAGATTTGCCTGCGAAGTTAGTAAATGTGGAGCAAAGGTGGGAATCTAAGGCTATTTGAGTTGATATGCTTGAGTAGATAGACCACTAAAAGGCATGTTCATCACCTTTGAAGACATTATAGATGGTGTAAAAGATGATTTTGAGGTCTAGCAACAAAGACCAGTTCTCCAGGTAAAAAATGTCAAGTTTCACCCTCGCCTTCATCTGGAATACCTCACTGGTATCGCCTCTAAGACCACGTACCTGCGATAATCCTGTAATGCCGGGTTTGATAAAGTGGCGAACCATAAATTTATCAACTATCAGCGAGTACTCTTGCGTATGCTTTAGCATGTGCGGGCGCGGACCTACCACAGACATTTGTCCCATCAGCACATTGAAAAACTGTGGCAATTCATCTAAGCTGGTTTTCCTAAGAAAAGCACCAACAGGTGTAATCCTGGAGTCTCCCCGACGCGCCTGTTGTGAGTTAGCCTCCGAATTGACATACATAGATCTGAGCTTCCAGCACTTGAATTTTTTATTGTCTATACCTGATCTTTCCTGCTTAAATAAGATAGGACCTTTAGAGTCGAGCCGGATAATAACTGCCAGAATAGGAAGGAGCCAGGAGAGAATGAAGATGATTACAAGGAGTGAAAAAAGTACATCAAAGCCTCGCTTCAGCACTTTGTTTGCAGCATCATCCAAAGGAATAGACCGAAGTATGAGTACAGGTAAAACGTCATAAAAGTCTACCTTCATTTGCTTTAAATGAAACTCTCCTGGTTCGGGTAAGAATTTCATACGAACCAGGTTATTGTCTACAAAGCCTAAAAGCTGTTGGATCTGATCCTGTTGTAACTCATAGGGGCAGCAATAGATTTCGTCGACTTGATGCGTGAGTACGAAATTTTCAATGTCACTTATTGAGCCTAAAACATGAGGCTCGCCCTTCGCATGATCATCAAAGAACCCGAGGAACCGGTATCCGTATTCAGGGTGCTTCTTGAAGAACTTCTTTAATTCTTCAGCAGCCTTATTATGACCCACAATAATTACAGTGCGGTAATTGTAGCCTTTCCTTCGGAAGTAGCGAAGAGTTACAACTACTACTATCCTCCAGACTATTACTAGTACTGCCAGAATGGTGTAATGATAGGTGAGGAACTGCCTTGAAAAGGTTTCTATATTTAAAAAACTCAGTGTGGCTTCTACCAATAGAATGTATAGAAAAACAACTTTCAATGCATTCGCTATCACTCTTAATATTCTTGTTACTCTATAGACTTTATAGGTGCCTAAGAGACTGGCACAGACAATCCAAGAAATAAGAGAATACAGTAATAATTGAAAATTTTCTGGTGCGAAATACTCCAGATAACCTCCTTTCGCAAAACCATAAGAAGCTATAGAAGAAATAGCAATTGCTGCTAAATCTCCAAGAGCATGAACAGGTTTAATATATCTGGAATAGAGGCCGGG
>NZ_JBHTLD010000070.1:0-20780 GCF_042678745.1 Pontibacter rugosus
ACTCTTATGTTGAATCTATTTGTAAAATATACTTCTTTGAGCGTTAGCCTGAATAGCTGCTAACAACTGTTTACCTACCATAAGTTACAGCTTTTAAGTTACACTTAAGTAAGGTCAACTTATCTACAGAAATTCAAGCTATGAATTGGCAAAGGTACTCTTAACATCTGAGATAAAAAGCTTGCAGCTTCAAAATATTATAATTCCGGTGCTTCGGAAAGTAAAATAAGTAGACAGAGATAAGGCTTAAAGTAGCACAGTTACAGGCACAGCTGCTAGTTGGTTACAGCAGTCAGATTAAACCACCCCTAGCCCTTGCTTATCTAAATAGGGGAATTTTACTTACTGATGGATGCTATAGCTATGAACAATTAATTCAGTAGAAGCTATTTATTCTAGAAACCCTAATTCCTCACCGCAATCATAAGGCCCAGCTCTTTATACCGCATACCGAACTTTTTGGCGATATGGGCGTTGGTTAAACTCCCTTTGTAGATGTACACCCCGCTACGGTAATGTTCGTTCATGAACAGCACTTCATTTATACCGCCATACTTGGAATACTCGGTAAAAATAGGCGTGAAGATGTTACTTAGTGCCTGTGAAGCGGTGCGCGGTACGCGCGAAGGAATATTGGGCACGCAGTAGTGAATAATGTCATACTTGCGGTAAATGGGCCGTGAATGCGAAGTGATCTCTGACGTTTCAAAGCAGCCGCCCTGGTCAATGCACACGTCTATGATGATAGATCCTGGGTTCATCTGGGCTACTACTCCCTCCTCCACTACACAGGTAATCTGGCCTTCGTCGGCCACAAAAGCGCCAATTACCACATCCGCCTGCTTAATCTCGCTGTACATCACTGTCTTATCCAGGGTAGATGTAAAAATCTGAGCCCCTACATTGTGCTTTAGGCGGCGTAACTTGTAAATGTGGTTATCAAACACCCTTACTTCTGCTCCCATACCTAGGGCGGCACGGGCTGCATACTCTGCTACAGTGCCTGCACCAAGTATAACCACCTTGGTTGGAGCCACTCCTGTAATACCGCCAAGTATAATGCCTTTCCCTTCGTTGCTGCTGCTCAAATATTCAGCGGCCACCAGCATAACAGTACTTCCGGCAATTTCGCTCATGGCGCGCACTACTGGTTTTGCCTCTGATTTATCACGAATCAACTCAAACGAGAGGGCATTAATTTTCTTGCGTAGCAGCGCGTTAATATAATCAGCAGTCAGGTTACCAAAATGCAAGGCAGAAATCAGCGTCTGGCCGGGACGCAGGTAATCTATTTCGTCGTAAGTAGGAGGAGCTATTTTTAGTATGATCTCCGCTTCATACACTTCATCCGTAGCATAAACAATTTTGGCACCTGCTTCAGAGTACTCATGGTCTGAATATTTAGAAGGGCTTCCAGCACCAGTCTCTATCCAAATGCGATGCCCCTGGTCAGAAAGTTGCTTCACGGCGTCAGGCGTTAGTCCGATACGGTTTTCCTGAAACGACGATTCCTTCGGAATGCCAATAAACAGGCTACGGCGTCTATCCTCCACAGTCAGCATCGACTCTTTAGGATATAGTGCCTGGCTTGTAGCTATCTTCCCTAATTCTACGGCAAACTTCTCCGTCATATCAAACTCTGTTTATAATCATCGTACGCTCCAAACCTTCTTCATCCGCGTGCAGTTGCACCAGCAGGTAATGCTCCGGCAACAGATTCGGAATCATGGATGGCCACTCTATCAGGCAAAGGTTTCCCGAATCCAGGTACTCAAGCACCCCTATATCCAACGCCTCACGCTCTTCATTGATCCTATAAAAGTCAAAATGGTAAATAAGTTTCCTGGCCTCACCTTCGTACTCATTCACCAGAGCAAAGGTAGGGCTACTTACATTCTCCTGCACACCCAGCTGCCGGCAAAGTTCTTTAATGAGTGTTGTTTTTCCAGCGCCCATGGCTCCTTCAAACAAGATAACAGGCTCGTTAGCAGCTTCCGCTAAAAGCACAGAAGCCGTCGCTGGCAAATCCTCCAACGACGACATCTTTAGTTGTGCCACTTCAGTTCCCGTACTGTTGCTATGCATTTTTAGGTGTAAGCGTTATAAACGGTATGATAACTTCCTCCAACGATATGCCCCCATGCTGGAACGTATCTTTGTAGTAGTTTACATAATAGTTAAAGTTATTCGGATAAGCGAAGAAGTAATCTTCTATCGCAAATACAAACGTAGTGGAAACGTTTGCTTTAGGCAAGAAAAATCGTTCCGGTTTAGGAACAGTGAATACATCTTTATCGGTGTAGCCCAGGTTCTTGCCATGCTTGTAGCGCAGGTTGGTGTTGGTATTACGGTCCCCAATGATTTTAAAGGGCTTTTTAACACGGATAGTACCGTGGTCAGTGGTAATGATAAGCTTGCCTTTTTTATCTGCTATGGCTTTCAGTGTTTCAAACAGGGGCGAGTGCAGGAACCATGATTTAGTAATAGAGCGATAAGCTGACTCATCTGGCGCCAGTTCGCGCACCATATTACTGTCGGTACGAGCATGCGAAAGCATATCAACGAAGTTATACACAATCACGTTCAGCTTATTGTTGTCGAGGTTGCTGAACTTGCTGAGCAAATCTCTTCCGGCTGCCACATTGGTGATTTTGTGATAGCTGTGCTTATCTGTCACCTTGTTTTGCTGAAACTGAATATCAAGGAAATCAGCTTCGTGCAGGTTCTTTCCTTCTTCTTCGTCATCTCCAACCCACAGGTTCGGGTATTTCTTTGCTATTTCTGTGGGCATCATACCGGAGAAAATGGCATTACGAGCGTACGCCGTTGTGGTAGGAAGTATAGAATAGAACATCTCTTCTGCATCCACTGTGAAATAGTCCAGAATAAGCGGTTCCAGCACCTTCCATTGGTCATAGCGCAGGTTGTCTATCAGCAGAAAGTATACAGGCCGATCAGTCTCCTTCATCAACGGAAAAACACGCTCCTTAAACAACTGGTGTGACATCAGCGGCGCATCCTCATCCCCGTTTATCCAATCTTCATAATTTTCCATGATGAAGCGGGCGAAGTTAGAGTTTGCCTCGTCTTTCTGCATGTTGATGACGTCGGCCATACTTTTATTCTCCGTCTCGTCAATTTCCAGCTCCCAGTACACCAGCTTTTTATAAATATCTGCCCATTCTACCGAGCTAAGGCGCTCACCAAACGACATCCCCAGCTGCCTGAAGTCGCGCTGGTAGCTCATATTGGTTTTCTCGCTCACAAGGCGCTTATTATCCAGTATCTTTTTAACTGAGAGCAGTATCTGGTTTGGGTTTAGCGGCTTAATCAGGTAATCAGAGATTCTGGACCCGATGGCCTCTTCCATGATGTGCTCTTCTTCGCTCTTGGTGATCATAATTACCGGCACCGTCGGGCGCAGGTTCTTAAGCTCTGTAAGGGTTTCTAAACCGCTAATACCGGGCATGTTCTCGTCCAGAAACACAATGTCGAAGTTCTTGTCGCGGAACTCTTCTATAGCGTCTGCCCCACTGTTTACAGGTGTGATGTCATAGCCACGGTCTTCCAAAAAAAGGATGTGTGGCTTAAGCAGGTCGATTTCGTCATCGGCCCATAAAATATTGTATCTTTGCATAGTTTTATACTTGTCAGTTCTTTAGCTGGTAAATAGAGCTTATTATACTTTAGTTTAGCACCAGGTTAATTGGTTAAACGTTTAAGTGGCTTAGTTGTTAAATCATAAAGCTTCAGCGGTTTTACTGCGCTTCATACTTGCTCATCCCCCTGCCCCTTTGAAAGGGGCAGGGGGATGACAGCGACATTAACCATGCCGCAAGTTTAGCGACAGCGTAACTTGTGGCTATACTTGACAGCCAGTTTGTAACTGGCGCTACGCTCATTTTTATACCTTTACACAACTTGAAACCTTGCCATGATCACCACAAGTTGCAAACTTGCGGTATAGTTAGCTTGTTAATGATTTATACTTGCTAATACCTTAACGGCATACATTTTCAGAACATCTAATTTCCAAATCTTTCGCATCTCCTCCCTGTGAACAAGAAAAAAATATTCAACGACCCGGTTTATGGGTTCATCACAGCCCCAACTCATCTCACGTTTGATATTATTGAACATCCATACTTCCAGCGCCTCCGCCGCATAAAGCAACTTGGCCTGACGGAGATGGTATACCCCGGGGCTTTGCACACGCGCTTCCACCATGCACTGGGTGCCATGCACCTGATGGACACAGCACTGCAGACGCTCCGCAGTAAAAATAACGAAATAAACGATACTGAATTTGAAGCATCGCTGATCGCTATACTGCTGCACGACATTGGCCACGGGCCTTTTTCACACGCCCTGGAAACCGCTATCTTCAAAAATGTGCACCACGAGCACCTCTCCATGCACATCATGCATATGCTTAACGAGCATTTTGACGGAAGATTGAGTTTAGCCATCGATATCTTCAAAGATAACTATGATCGGCGGTTCTTCCACCAGCTCGTTTCAAGCCAGCTGGACGTAGACCGTCTGGATTACCTGAACCGCGACAGCTTTTATACCGGTGTGTATGAAGGGAAGATTGGTGCCGACCGCATCATTAAAATGCTGGATGTTGCCAACGACAAACTAGTGGTGGAAGAAAAGGCCATCTATAGTATAGAAAACTTCCTGGTGAGCCGCCGCCTGATGTACTGGCAAGTATACCTGCACAAAACCGTAATTAGCGCCGAGCATATGGTGCTTCGGGTAGTGCAGCGTGCCCGGGAGCTGATGCAGCGCGGGGTGGAGGTGCCAGCGAGCCCTTGCCTCCAGTTCTTTTTGGCCTCTGACCTAACCATGGATGACTTTAAAAACGATAAAAGCATACTGGAGCGCTTCGTAGCCCTGGATGATCACGATGTGTGGGGTGGCATTAAGTTATGGGCCACGCATCCTGATTTTATACTTTCATACCTGTCTCAGAGCATCCTGAACCGCAAACTGTTTAAAGTATTTATATCCAGTAAGCCTATCGAAGAGGATATGCTGCTAGGTATAAGCGAACTGGTGCAGGAGAAGTATAAGATATCTGAAGAAGAGGTAAAATACCTGATGATTTCGGGCAAGATAAGCAATAACGCCTATGATGTGGAGGGACAAACCATCGATATGCTCACCAAAACAGGCTATGTGGTGGATGTGGCCGAAGCGTCAGACCTTCCGAACATCAGAGCCTTGAGCTATAAAGTAGAGAAGCACTTTGTATGCTATCCAAAGGAAGTAGCACACTGAGAAGTAATCTTATAATAGTGTATAAGGCTTTATACTATTAGGAGAATTGGAAGTTGCCATTTATATGCTGTGTAAAAAACTACCGCAAGATTACATCTTGTGGTTGAAAAGGGGAAAGCTTTCAGCTTTCGTGGCAGATTTTAAGGTCTGCATACCCACACAGTTAAAAACTGAAGCATAAGTAGATGCGTCCTAATCATAGCTTTGCCTAAGGAGGGGAATTATCAGCAGCAGTAAACACTCCTGTAATCCATCCAAGGGGACAGTTTATACTTGTTGTATAGTGAAAACAGTAGCTATCGAATCTGTTCCCAGTCTTTCTGTTGAGCGCCTTGTAGCATCCCGGTGCCCTAAAGGGCATTGCGACCGAAGGGTAGCAAAGGGAGGATACACAGCGCGATACAGGAAGACGAGCCCTCGCGGGCTTGAGCGCTCCAAAGTATAAAGTGAAACAATAGGCATTTGGGAGCTGGAGGATGAACGGCAACTAGATAAGATAGCTTGGTTGAAGATGCAAAAAGCAGTATATATATAAGTATGGCTGACACCATTGCAAGTATGGCCGCGGCTGTAGCAGGGATGGCTTTGCCTAAAATAGGCACTAGCTGCAAGCTAGCGCCAGCGGGGATGGCAATGGGAGAAGAACCGCAACAAGTATGGCCGAGGCTATACAGGTATGTCTTACAAGCTGGTTGAAGTTTCAACTCAACACCATTATACTACACGAGTTGAAACCTCGCACCAGCGGAAGGAGCTGTAAAATCGAAAGCTTGCGCCAGCAGACACACATATCAGGACACAGCTAGCACTTCAGCCTGGCAGAAGCCAAACTATATTCTAAAACAAGATGTGATGCGCAAGAAGTTTTTGTTAAGTTTGCACCCCCATAGCATTAGCGTTTTTAAGTTTTTGCTCTAATTTTACAAAATGGAATTTACTGTTCAACAGATAGCTGAACTGCTTCATGGCAAGGTAGAGGGAGATAGTTCTGTCAGGGTCAGCACTTTAGCAAAAATAGAAGAAGCCCAGACAGGTGCACTTGCATTCTTATCTAACCCTAAGTATGAGCCATACTTATATAGCACGAATGCCAGCGCTGTCATCGTTTCTGATAAGCTGGAGCTGAAAAAAGATACAACAGCTACACTTATTCGGGTGGCAGATCCTTATTCCAGCTTCTCTACGCTGTTGCAATACTACCAGGCTGCACTACTTGCTTCAAAAACAGGTGTAGAAGAACCATGCTTTATGGGCCAGGGTAGCCATATTGGCGAGAACCATTACCGTGGTGCATTCTCCTACATTGGCGCTAACTGCAAAATCGGCAATAACGTCCGCATTTTTCCGCAGGCGTATATTGGCGATAACGTACATATAGGTGATAACACCACCATTTTTGCCGGCGTTAAGCTCTATACCAATACAGTAGTGGGCAGCAACTGCACCATTCACTCTGGTGCTGTTCTGGGCAGTGACGGCTTCGGCTGGGCTCCGCAGCCCGATGGTACCTACAAAGCCGTTCCACAGATTGGCAATGTGGTGCTGGAAGATGATATCTCTATTGGTGCCAACACAGCCATTGATTGTGCGACGATGGGCTCCACCATAATCCGCAAAGGAACAAAAATTGACAACCTGGTGCAGATAGCACATAATGTTGAAATAGGCGCCAATACCGTTGTTGCCTCACAAACAGGGATTTCCGGATCAGCCCGAATTGGAGAAAACTGCGTAATTGCGGGCCAGGTAGGCATAGTGGGTCATATTACCATCGCCAACAAAACAACGATCGGGGCACAATCAGGCGTATCTAAGTCTGTAAAGAAAGAGGGCACCATCATCCAGGGCTCCCCTGCTTTTGATTACAAGCAAAACCTGCGCGCCATGACCGTATTCCGTAAGCTTCCTGAATTACAGCGCGACCTGGAGTTTCTGAAAGAGAAGGTATAAATCAGCAGTTTATACTAAAAGCACAGGCTAGTTTCTCTATAAAAATTGGCAATAGCTTATATAATATCTTAAGTTTGCAGGGCAAGGCCAAGAATCAACGCCACCTGCAACAAGTGCACCGGCAGCGCTTTAGCTGCCGCTCTTGTTATTTAAAAGCGAGTACTTAACACGACTGACTACAGATACGTTAATGAACGATAAACAGCACACCATTACAGCTCCGGTAACTGTATCGGGCATTGGGTTGCACACCGGCGTGGTTTCTAATATGACGTTTAAACCGGCGCCAATCAACCATGGGTACAAATTCCAGCGTATTGATTTACCTGGCCAGCCTATTGTAGCCGCAGATGTTGATAATGTGGTAGACCTTTCGAGGGGAACGACAATAGAGCAGAATGGCGCACGCGTAAACACGGTAGAACACACATTAGCTGCCCTGGTCGGACTTCAAATAGATAACGTGCTGATTCAGCTGGATGGCCCTGAACCTCCCATCATGGACGGTTCATCTATCGAGTTTGTGAAGGCATTGCATGCAGCAGGGCTGCAGGAGCAGAACGCCTTACGCAACTACTTTGAAATTCCCAAAGGCCTCAGTTACATTGACGAAGACCGTGGTGTGGAGATAGCAGCGCTGCCGCTAGACGATTACCGCCTGACGGTGATGGTGGACTATAACTCGCCTGTACTTGGTAGCCAGCATGCCTCTATTACCGATATCAACCAGTTTGAAAAGGAAATAGCTTCCTGCCGCACATTTGTGTTCCTGCATGAGCTGGAGATGCTCTACAAGCAAAACCTGATCAAAGGCGGAGACCTTGACAATGCCATTGTGATTGTAGACCGTGTAGTACAGGAAGATGAACTCACACACCTATCCGACCTGCTGAAGAAGCAGAAGGTTGAGGTGAAGGAAGAGGGCATTCTGAACAACACAGAGCTTCGCTACAAGAACGAACCTGCCCGCCATAAACTGCTTGACCTGATTGGAGACCTTGCCTTGATTGGACGCCCGATCAAAGGCCAGATTCTGGCAGCGCGACCAGGCCATGCGGCCAATGTGGCATTTGCTAAAAAGGTGAAAAAGATGATCCACGAGGCTACGATTAAAAACGTGCCTACCTACGATCCTAAGAAGAAGCCGGTAATGGATATCAACCAGATTGCTGCTACCCTGCCGCACCGTTATCCGTTCCTGCTGATCGATAAAATCATTCACTTAGACGAAACCACCGTTACCGGCGTTAAAAACATAACCATGAATGAGCCTTTCTTTCAGGGCCACTTCCCGGGCAACCCAGTGCTGCCGGGCGTGATCCAGATTGAGGCCATGGCGCAGACAGGTGGCATCTTGGTTTTGAACACTGTAGAGAATCCTGAAGAATACTGGACATACTTTCTTGCCATTGACAAGTGCCGCTTTAAGCGTAAGGTAGTTCCGGGTGATACAATAATTTTCAAATGTGAGTTGCTGGCGCCCGTAAAACGCGGCATTGCCAAAATGAGTGGTCAGGCTTTTGTAGCAGGCCAGTTGGTAATGGAAGCAGAGATGTCGGCAAGTATAGTAAAAAAAGACGCATGAACCAGCCATTAGCATACGTACACCCAGAGGCTAAAATCGCGCAGAACGTAGTTATCGAGCCGTTTGCCACCATTCACAAAAATGTGGAAATCGGAGAAGGTACCTGGATCGGCTCCAATGCCGTGATCATGGAAGGTGCACGCATCGGGAAAAACTGCAAAATATTTCCTGGTGCCGTGGTATCCTCTATCCCGCAGGATCTTAAGTTTGCCGGTGAGGTAACTACTGCTCATATCGGAGACAACACCGTTATCCGTGAGTTTGTAACTGTCAGTCGCGGCACCATCGATAAGATGCGCACTGTAATCGGAAGCAACTGCCTTATTATGGCTTACGCACACGTTGCGCACGACTGTACAGTAGGTGATAATTGCATTGTAGGTAACGCCGTACAAATGGCTGGCCACGTGGAAGTCGGTGATTTTGCCATCATCAGCGCTACGAGTGCCATTCATCAGTTTGTAAAAGTAGGTTCTCACTCCTTTATCTCCGGTGGATCACTGGTGCTGAAAGATGTGCCTCCTTTTGTAAAAGCTGCCCGCGAGCCGCTTTCCTATGCAGGCATCAACTCTATCGGTATGCGCCGCAGAGGGTATGTTAGTGAGCAGATCAACGATATACAGCACGTATACCGCCTGCTGTTCCTGAACGGCCTGAACAACAGCCAGGCACTCGATAAAATAGAAGTAGAGCTATCGCCTAGCCGTGAGCGCGACGAAATAATCAACTTTGTGCGCAACTCTGGACGTGGCATAATCAAAGGCTATTTCGCAAAAGATGCAAATTAACCTAACAGGCTTAGGTAAACGCTATAACTACGAGTGGATTTTCCGGAACCTGACTTATACGTTTGAGTCAGGCACCTCTTATGCCATACTTGGGCATAACGGTTCCGGGAAATCCACTCTTCTTACAATTATTGCCGGGCACAACCTTTACAGTGAGGGGCAGCTGGAGTATACTGTTAACGGCAAAAAAATTCAGCCAGACGAGGCTTATCGGCATTTATCGCTAACGGCACCTTACCTGGAGCTGGTGGAAGAGTTTTCTTTACTGGAGATGCTGGACTTCCATACACGTTTCAAGCCTCTGCGCCAGCAGCTCTCTACAACTGCTTTGATAGACCGCATGGGCCTGCATAAATCGAAGCACAAATTTGTAAAGGACTTCTCATCTGGTATGAAGCAGCGCCTGAAACTGGGTATAGCCATTTACTCCGACACCTCACTCCTATTGCTGGATGAGCCCACCACAAACCTTGATCAGGAAGGCGTGGCCTGGTACCAGGAGCATGTGGCACAGAATAAGACTGGCAGACTGATCATTGTTGGTTCCAACATTCAGCACGAGTACAGTTTTTGTGAACAGCAGCTGCGGATTTCAGATTATCATTCGGCTACGGCTAAACCACGGGTGTAGCAGCATTTTTAGCGCTAATGCTACCATATTAAGTTGAAGCTGCCTAACTTTGTAAACAGACAAAAATCACACTATGGGACGCGCATTTGAATTTAGAAAAGCCCGTAAGTTTAAACGCTGGGACAAAATGTCGAAGGCCTTTACGCGCATCGGGAAAGAGATAGTAATGGCCGTGAAAGAAAGCGGCCCTAGCCCTGATACCAACTCGCGCCTGCGTACGGCCATCCAAAACGCCAAAGGCGTTAACATGCCCAAGGATCGTATCGAGGCAGCCATAAAGCGAGCTTCTTCAAAAGAGGAAAAAGATTACGAAGAGGTAGTATACGAAGGATATGCACCACATGGCATCGCCATTGTAATTGAGTGCGCGACTGATAACCTGAACCGTACCGTTGCCAACGTACGTATGCATTTTTCTAAAGGCGGCGGCTCGCTGGGCAAAACCGGTTCTTTGGACTTTATGTTTGACCGCAAGGGCATCTTTAAGATACCTGCCGAAGGCGTAGACTTAGAAGAACTGGAGCTGGAATTGATTGATTTCGGAGCAGAAGAAATATACGAGCACGAAGGTGAGATCATCATCGAGACGCCTTTTACTGAGTTTGGCAACATGCAGAAAGGCCTTGAAGAGAAAGGCATTGAAGTGGTAAGTGCAGATGTACAACGCATCCCGACTACCCGTACAGAACTAACCGAAGAGCAGGAAGAAGAGGTGTTAAGCCTTGTGGAGCGCTTTGAGGAAGACGACGACGTGCAGGCAGTATACCACAACATGGCCTAGTAAACTACTAAAGACAATTGGTGGCTGCTCTTACCTTAGTTTGGGCAGCCATTTTTTTTAAGGCCGCCTAAAGCAGCTTTTAACTAGACAGAAACGCAGCATGCTCCTATACATTCTATTCATACTTGGTTTTGTATTTCTGATAAAAGGTGCCGATGTGCTGGTAGAGGGAGCTTCCTCTATCGCCAAACGCTACGGCCTGCCAGACATGGTAGTTGGTCTGACGATTGTGTCCTTTGGAACGTCTCTTCCAGAGCTTATCATCAACATACTTTCCAGCTTACAAGGGCAGTCTGAGTTGGCCATTGGCAATGTGTTTGGAAGCAATGTAGCTAACCTGCTGCTTATACTTGGTGTTACCGCCATTATTTGCCCGTTGCCCATCAGGCGAAACACCATACTCACAGAAATACCTTTTTCTTTGATAGCCACGCTGCTGGTAGGATTTTTGGCTAACGCTACCCTGCTCGACAACCAGGCTGGCTTGTTCATCAGTCGCTTAGATGGCGGCATTCTGCTTTTCTTCTTTGTGCTGTTTATGGTATACATCTATAATATAGCCAAAACAAACAAAGACGAAGTTTTACCTGACGATGGCACACCTGTCATGTCTATGGGTAAGTCTATACTTTACATTTTGCTGGGAATGGCTGGCCTGTTTTTGGGTGGCAAATGGGTAGTGGATGGAGCTGTAAGTATAGCCCAATCGTTTGGCCTGAGTGAGTCTTTTATTGGCTTGACCGTAGTGGCAATCGGCACCTCCTTACCTGAACTTGTTACCTCAGCCATGGCAGCCTACCGCCGCAACATCGATATAGCAGTTGGCAACGTGGTAGGCTCTAATATTTTCAACCTGCTCTGGATTCTGGGCATAAGCGCTTTGATAAACCCGCTGCCTTTCAATGTCATGAGCAATTCGGATGTGGTCATGATGATTATAGCCAGTACTTTGCTGATTATAGCCATGCCTATCGGGAAGCGCAACGCCATCGACCGCTGGAACGGGATCTTCTTTCTGCTCGTGTACGTGGCCTATATTTATTACCTGATCATGAGGGGGTAGCTTGTAGAGTTCTGAGTCTTGAGTTCTGAGTCACGAGTTTTATAAGTTTATAAGACTCGTGACTCAGAACTCAAGACTCAGAACTAATTATTAAGCGCCCTCGGCACTTAATAATTCCAAGGGTATAGATCGGGCTCTCTGCCGCCATGGTTCTTCATGCGAAGCGGGTGTACAGCCTCTGTGTCCTCAAAGTAGATAAACGCATCATAGCGTTCAGGTATAACTGTTGGCACATAATTGCCGAACATTTCTATTTTTGGATCATACACCACCCCAATGGCACGGTGCCCGATACGTTTCTGTAGTTCTGGCACGTCACGCAGGTCGCTGGAAAGTATGATTTTATCATCCGTGCTGATGTTGTGCAGCATTGCCTCCCAGCTACCTTCCACAGCTGGTGGCACATCCATCTTCTGCATCGGTGCACCCCACGATTTTCCTGCTATCACTGTTCCCTGATAACCACCAAAACCAACCAGCTTCACATTTTCACGGCCATACTTCTCCCTTGCCAGCTGGCCAATATTATACATGCCGTGATCAGACATGTCCGTACAGCGGGCGTCTCCGATGTGCGTATTATGCTCCCAAACGATAGCCTTTGCATCCGGCCCATGAAACTCCAGTAGCCTATCCAGCGTGTCCATCATGTGCCCGTCGCGCACGTTCCAGGAGTTGCCACTGCCCTGCACCATGGCGCGGTAATATTTCTCAGCATTGGCAGCTACAAAAGCGTTCTGCTTCGTGTTAAATTCCTGTTCGGGGTCGTCTGTAAATACACGCTGCTGCTGTACTTTCTGTAGCATCTCAATCACCTCCTGCTCACAATCGGTAGGCACAAAAGCTGTAGCTTGTGCATATACCTGCGGGTCTCGGTTGAAAGGCTCAAAACAACTGATAGCGTTGCGCGCTGCCTCGGCAGCCTGCCCGTCTGTCTGCTCCAGATAGCGCACAATCTGGTCCAGCGACTCCCACAGGCTGTATACATCTAAACCATAAAAGCCTGCTTTATCGGGGCTGCTCCGTTGGTTGTTATACTCCCGCAGCCACTCTACCAGTGCAGCTACTTCCCAGTTAGCCCACATCCAGGTAGGCCAGCGCCGGTATACCTGAAGCACATCGGCAATTTTACTCGTAGTTTGGTAGCCTTTTACCATGCGGTTTACCACATAACACTCCGGCCAGTCGCCTTCTACTGCAATAAACTTAAAGCCTTTCTCCTGTATTAGTCGGCGCGAAATTGCGGTACGCCAGGTATAATATTCTGAAGTGCCATGCGATGCTTCGCCGAGCATCACCACCCGGGCATCTCCTATTTCATCAATCAGAACATCCAAGTCTTTTTCTTTTGTAAGTGCGGTGTAGTGGAAAGGTTTGTTTGCCATAGTTGTGTAGGTAAAGTATAAAGCAGCGCATCATTTCGAATTTTGCTGTATTGTACTTTCATTGAGAAGTTTATGTTCCACAAAAAAACACCCGCTCTGCCTATTGGCGGAGCGGGTGCCTGTATGGTATTAAACTTATATTTGGCTAACTGCCTGCTATTGCTGGGCAAACACTCGGCGCAGCAGGTCAGTAGTGCGCGCCATAGGGTTTTCACGTATCTTCGCCTCCTCCTGGGCTACTAACACAAACAGTCCATCAATGGCTTTTTGTGTTGCATAATCGTCCAGATCCGGGTTAACCTTCTGCGTTAGCGGTATCTTATTGTACTGGTTCACAATGTCGGTATAGTAGCGGGTGGCATTGGTCTTTTCCAGCGACTTTACCATGATCGGGTTAAAGGTATTGTATAGTTGCTGCGATGTAGTGCGCTTCAGGTACTGCGTGGCGGCATTCTTATCTCCTTTAAGTATAGCCCATGCGTCCTGAATGGTCATTTGCTTGATGGCACTCACGAAAATTGGAATCGCACTTTTAGCTGCATCCTCAGCGCCTCGGTTCAGGGTAAGCACAAACTTATCTACCTGATCGCCTAAACCGATTTGGCGTAAGGTGTTCTCCACACGCTGCACATCCTCCGGAAAAGGTATTTTTATCAGTGGATTGCCAAAGTACCCGTTTGTTTGCGATGCTTGCCCGGCTCCATTATTAATTCCTACCTCAAGCGCCTGTTTCAGGCCTGATGCCACTTCCGTTTGCGTTAGCGTGCCCGTTCCACCTGCGGCAATCACACCATCCATCGTGCGCTGGATATCTGTTACCGAACAGGCAGAGGCACCAACTGCCACTGCAACCAGCGAGGTGTAAAGTAATTTCTTCATGTATGCTTTTTGTTAATTTACAGTTTGATACTAACCCAGACAAAAGTCTTACATCTTATGTCTTGCTACTTGTGTCGCTTTTAAGCAACATCTTTACCTTTATCAGGTTTAACAGACTATTGCACAAATCAGACCAAAATATATATGAAAGCAGTTATTGCTGAAATCATCACCATCGGAGACGAAATACTCTATGGACAGATAGTAGACACCAACTCGGCCTGGATGGGTACTGAATTAACAAAAATCGGGGTTCGGGTAAAGCAGATCACCTCTATTTCTGATGCAGAGGAACATATCGTTCAAGCTTTAGACGAGGCCAAAACAAGGGCAGACATCATCCTGATAACCGGCGGCCTGGGCCCTACCAAAGACGACCTGACAAAAACGGTACTTACCGCCTACTTCCAGACTTCGCTAAAGCTGCACGAGCCTTCGCTGGCCGATGTAACCGAGATTTTTAAATCGAGAGGCAGAGAGATAACTGAGCTAAACAGACAGCAGGCGTTTTTACCTGAGGCATGTACACCGGTGCGCAATGTACTGGGCACCGCACCGGGCATGTGGTTTGAGCAGGATGGGAAAGTATTTGTTTCGATGCCGGGTGTGCCTTTTGAGATGAAGCGCATGATGAACGATACGGTACTGCCCCAGCTACAAGCTTACTTTAAAACGCCGCAGATCATGCACAAAGTAGTCCAGACAATCGGTTTGCCAGAATCTATACTTGCAGAACGACTGGAAAACTGGGAGACGAACCTGCCGCCTCACCTAAAACTAGCATACCTCCCTCACCTGGGCAACGTGCGCCTGCGTCTCACCGGCCAAAGTATGGATAGGGAAAAACTGGAACAGGAACTACAGCAGGAGGTTGATAAACTAAAAGACATCATCCCTAACCATATATTTGCCTATGGCGAGGTAAAGCTGGAGGAGGCCGTAGGGCAAATGCTGAAAGAGCGTGGACTTACTGTTGCCACCGCAGAAAGTTGCACAGGAGGTTTTCTGGCGCATAAAATCACAAGTATAAGTGGCAGTTCTGCCTATTATCAAGGCAGTGTTATTGCCTATCATAATGAGGTGAAGATACGGGAGTTGCACGTGAAACAGGAAACCCTGCAACAGCATGGTGCCGTAAGCGAGGCTACTGTGCGGGAGATGGCCGAAAACGTGCGCCAGAAATTTAATGCCGATATTGGTTTGGCAACAAGTGGCATAGCTGGCCCGGACGGCGGAACAGCTGCGAAACCAGTTGGCACCATCTGGATTGCCTATGCAGATAAAAACCAAACGGTGGCAAAACTGCTCAACTTTAACAAAGACAGGCTGATCAACATAGAATATACCACGATGGCAGTGCTGAACCTGGTGCGGCAAAGTTTAAACGCAACGGTTGAGGAATAGGGTAAAATCCTTAACTTTGTTTTGCAAATTTGAAAAAGACACAAGTATCAGGACCCAAGACACAAGACTTTTAGCAAGTGTTGTCGCAACTGGTAAAACTTTGAAATTGCGCTGCTCTTTGTCAGATTTGTTCTGACCTATACTTATAGCTGGAATCAAAAAACGATCAACGAAAAACGAATAAAGACATATATGGCACTTGTAGAAATGGTTATGCCCAAGATGGGCGAGAGTATCATGGAAGGTACCGTTCTGAAATGGCTCAAAAACGTGGGAGACACTATTGAGCAGGATGAATCGGTGTTGGAAGTGGCTACAGATAAAGTGGATACAGAAGTACCAGCCTTACAAGGTGGTGTACTGAAGGAGATACTGGTACAGGAAGGTGATGTGGTAGCCGTTGGCGCACCTATCGCTATTATCTCTACCGATGGCGAAGACACAGGTTCTTCTGCTCCTGCTGCCGCTACTGAAGCACCTGCCACGGCTGCGCCTCAAGCGGAGCCACAGCAAAGCGAATCAACCGCTTCTGCTAATGCCACTGCCAAGCTTGACCAACCTGCCACTGGCCGTTTCTACTCGCCTTTAGTGCTGAATATTGCCCGCGAAGAAGGTATTTCTATGCAGGAACTGGAGTTTGTGCCAGGCACCGGCAGCGAAGGCCGTGTTTCTAAAAAAGATATCCTGACTTACCTAGAAAGCCGTAAAAACGCACCGGCTCAGGCTGCTGAACCTGTTGCCAGTACTCCTGCTCCACAGGCCCAGCCGCAAAAAACTGCCGCTACCCCTGCACCAGCAGCTCCTCAGGTTAAACCTGCTGCCTCTTATGGTGGCAACGTAGAGCTGATTGAGATGGACCGCATGCGCAAGATGATTGCAGACCGTATGGTTGATAGCAAGCGCATCTCTCCGCACGTAACCTCTTTTGTGGAGGCAGACGTTACCAACATCGTGAACTGGAGAAACAAGTGGAAAAACGAGTATAAAAAGCGCGAAGGCGAAAACCTTACCTTCACTCCTATCTTTATAGATGCCATTGCCAAAGCGATAAAGGATTACCCTATGATCAATGTGTCTGTAGACGGGGGTACCATCATCCGCCACAAAGACATTAACATTGGTATGGCTGTAGCTTTGCCAAGCGGAAACCTGATTGTGCCGAATATCAAGAACGCAGACCAGCTGAACCTGAACGGCCTGACCAAAAAGGTGAATGACCTGGCAAACCGTGGCCGCATGAACAAACTGACTCCGGATGATCTGGCCGGTGGTACATATACGGTTTCTAACGTTGGTTCTTTCGGAAACGTGATGGGTACGCCTATTATCATGCAACCGCAGGTAGCCATTATGGCCGTTGGCGCGATCAAGAAGAAGCCAGCCGTAATCGAGACGCCGGAAGGTGATTTGATCGGTGTGCGTCACTTCATGTACCTGTCGCACTCTTATGACCACCGCGTAGTGGATGGCTCTTTGGGTGGCATGTTTGTACGCCGTGTGGCTGATTACCTGGAGAACTTTGACGTAAACCAGACGATCTAGTCAAGCATCAGAAAAGCATAAATAACAAAGAAAAGCCTGTCTCGTTACTGAGGCAGGCTTTTGCTTTAGAATTATAATGTATCCGCAGCATCTTTTACTGCAACCAAAAGTATAAACTAAGACATCAGATAAATTTACTTTTATACTCAAAACAAGATTCATGAAAAGCACCCTACCCTGGATACTAGCCGCTGTTTTCCTCTTCCTGGCAATCTACTTTTACTGGCAAAAGAATGAAACCGAAAGTCGCTTGACTATTGCCGATAACCAGGTAGCCGACATTAACACGGAACTGGAACAGCAGTCAGAAGCCACCGATTCGCTGGAAGATATGATGCTGCCGCCGGACACGATGGATCTTGTACCTCCCGGAGGAGCCGCTTTTGTAGATGAGCTTGGCACCCTAAGCCAAGGTGATGTGCAGCGCCTGCAGCAAAAAGGCCTGCAAAACCCTGAATCAGATTTAATGAACGACCTGAACCGGAAGCAGAGCAAGCTTATCCCTGCCGATGGCGTGTTAGGAGGCTCTATGGCTATCCGTGACAGCCGCATACTAAACGACCGCTATGCCATGGCTTACTATGAAGACGGCCACAATGGCGGTTATATGTTATTGAAGTATACAGTAAGCAACGGTAAAATCAATTGGAATGTGGTAGACAACTCAAGGCTATAAAATTTTTAGTTCACGTTTACAGTTGGAGAAGTATAAAGTATAAAACAACCTGCCATGGCTTTCCTACAAACACTGCTCCCCTTGCTGCTCGCCCTTATACTGACTGACACGGGTGAGTTGAAACTGCAACAGGATCTGCAAAAAGATCTAACAAGGCTACAGCAAAGCAACAGTCACTTCATCAGCGACAACAGTATACTTAATCCGTCTGTGCAGACAGTGGCCAACGATATGCAGCTGTTCAGCCTGATAGCATACCTTGAGTTGGCAAAAGCAACTTATACCCAACAGATACAGGGGCCACACCAGGTACAGCAGTGGCGGTTTGAAGAAGGAGATATCCGGAGCATTACACAAATAGAAAGTCATATCCAGCTAGACACAGTTGTTACACAGCGGTATTTAAACGAGCGTGCTCCTACCCAGCGGCGCATCACAAACAACTTCACCTTTCATTCTTATATTGTTTCCACTGCCGCAGAACCAGCAAAACTTTACTACGTGTCAGAAACAGAACAAGGGCTGCTCTCATACAAACTGGGAGAAAAGCAGGTGCAGCTTACGTATACTTCGCCTAAAGAAGGTTTAAGCGATTTACTGCCCTTGTACCATCAACAAGTAGAAAAGCTAAGGCAAGACCTGCTACAGCAGTAGTACTGCATTAGTAGCACCTGCCAGCCAACACCGCAAAAGTGTCCTGATAACAGGAACTTCAGGAGAGCAGATCAGCCAAAACCGAATTTCACCTGACCTATTCTGACATATTGACATAAATTACATGCCATTTCCCCCTTGGCACATCCCTTGATAAATGAAAAGTATCAAACATGGATTTAAAACAAGAAAGATAAATAAAGCTATAGAATGGGAAAAATAATAGGTATTGACTTAGGAACAACGAACTCTTGCGTTGCTGTAATGGAGGGTAATGAGCCAGTTGTAATTCCTAACAGCGAAGGCCGCCGCACAACTCCGTCTATCGTTGCTTTTTTAGATAACGGAAACGGCGAGCGTAAAGTAGGTGATCCTGCCAAACGCCAGGCAATCACAAACCCTCAGAACACCATCGCTTCTATCAAGCGCTTCATGGGCCACAGCTACAATGAAGTAAGTGAAGAATCGAAGCAGGTGTCTTACAGCGTAGGGCAAGGCAGCAACAACACCGTGCGTGTTAAGATTGGCGAAAGAGAGTATACACCACAGGAAATCTCTGCCATGGTACTTCAGAAAATGAAGGCTACTGCAGAAGAGTACCTGGGTACTACTGTAACGGAAGCGGTTATTACCGTACCAGCTTATTTTAACGATGCACAGCGCCAGGCTACAAAAGAAGCCGGACAAATTGCAGGCCTTGAAGTAAAGCGTATTATTAACGAACCAACAGCAGCAGCGCTTGCTTACGGTTTGGATAAGAAGAGCATAGACCAGAAGATTGCAGTATTTGACCTTGGTGGTGGTACGTTCGATATCTCGATACTGGAACTAGGTGACGGTGTGTTCGAGGTACTTTCTACAAACGGTGACACACACTTGGGTGGTGATGACTTTGACTCTGTCATTATCAACTGGCTGGCTGATGAGTTCAAAAACGACGAAGGCATTGACCTGCGCAGAGATCCAATGGCACTACAGCGCTTAAAAGAAGCTGCTGAAAAAGCGAAGATCGAACTTTCTTCTTCTCAGGAGACAGAAATCAACCTGCCATACATCATGCCGGTTGATGGTGTGCCGAAACACTTGGTACGCAAGCTGACGCGCGCTAAGTTCGAGCAGCTGTCTGATGACCTGATCCGCCGCTCTATGGAGCCATGCCGTCAGGCCCTGAAAGATGCTGGCCTGTCTACTTCTGACATCGATGAGGTGATTCTGGTAGGTGGTTCTACCCGTATTCCGAAAGTACAGGAAGAAGTAGAGAAGTTCTTCGGCAAGAAGCCTTCTAAAGGTGTAAACCCGGATGAGGTAGTTGCTATTGGTGCTGCGATTCAGGGTGGTGTGTTAACTGGTGAGGTAAAAGACGTGCTCCTGCTGGACGTAACGCCACTTTCACTGGGTATCGAGACAATGGGCGGTGTAATGACCAAACTGATCGAGTCTAACACTACGATTCCTACGAAGAAGTCTGAGACTTTCTCGACTGCTTCTGATAACCAGCCGTCTGTAGAGATACATGTGCTGCAGGGTGAGCGCCCTATGGCAAAAGACAACCGCACCATCGGTCGTTTCCACCTGTCGGATATTCCACCAGCACCACGCGGAGTTCCTCAAATTGAAGTGATCTTTGATATTGATGCGAACGGTATCTTGCATGTAACTGCGAAAGATAAAGCCACAGGCAAAGAGCAGAAGATCCGTATTGAGGCTTCTTCTGGTCTGAGCGAGCAGGAAATTGAGAAGATGCGCAAAGAGGCAGAAGCCAACGCTGAAGCTGATAAGAAGGCGAAGGAAGAAATTGAGAAGCTGAACACTGCTGACTCTATGATCTTCCAGACTGAGAAGCAGCTGAAAGAGTATGGCGATAAGCTTTCTGAAGGCAATAAGTCGAACGTCGAGTCGGCATTGGGCCAGCTGAAAACTGCACACGGAGCAAAAGACGTTGCTGGTATTGACGCTGCACTAGAAGCGCTGAACAATGCCTGGAGCGCAGCATCTCAGGAGATGTATGCCGCTACGCAGGGTGCTGAAGGCCAGGGAGCGCCAGGTGGCAATGGCCAGGCTAATGCCGGAGCCAATGCAGGTGGCGCAGCCAATAATGATGGCGGCGTAACTGACGTAGATTATGAAGAAGTAGACGGCAACAAATAAGCCTTCTA
>NZ_JBHTLD010000071.1:0-20764 GCF_042678745.1 Pontibacter rugosus
CAAGGTGTTGATTCTGAGTTCATCTTTAAATGCTTTTTTGAAGGTGTTCTTTTTGCGCAGTTGGTTTATGTTGTACTTCACCTAGGTGTGCATAACAGTAGGCGTGATTACCTGTTTTACCTGCTTTATCTGCTTTCCTCTCTTGCCTATTTCATTTATAAAGACTTTATGTTCTATAAAATGGGCTGGAGGTATGGGGGCTATCCTTACCCACATGATGGTATAAACTATGTGCTGGCTAATGTAATGCACCTCACTTACCTTAAGTTTGTTAAGCACTTTATCGGAACGAAAGAAAGGTACCCTGCTATTCATCGGGCCGCAGTAGCACTTACAAAGTTTATCACGCTGTTTATCATACTTAATGTGCTAAGTATGATCTTCTTCAAAACCTTAGTCCCAGCCCTAGTACAATATGCCTATTCGGGCATTGTTGGTGTTGCTACTTTTGGCTTAATCATTATCATGTTCAAGAGGCGCAACAGACTTATAAACTATATTATTTTTGGTAGCGTGATGTATAGCGTTGGCTCAGTAGTTAGTTTAGTGGTGGCTGTGGCACATATGCACGGTTACTTGCCTGCTTTTGAAGGTTCTTTAACTATTGTGCAGATAGGCGTGATGCTAGAGGTGCTTTGTTTTACTGCTGGTTTGGCTTATAAGTCAGTAGTGGTAGAGCAGGAAGGCAACAATGCAAAGCTAAGGTTGCTGCTACAGATGAAGCGAAATCAGGAGTTAAATGACAACTTACAACAGATACGCAACAAAATTTCCGAAGATCTGCATGATGACATTGGAGGTACCTTGACTGCCATATCTGTTTATAGTGATGTTGCTCAGAAGTATCAGCAGCGGGAAAACACACAGGGTGTAACAGACATGCTGCAGCAGATAGGAGCTACTGCCCGGCAAATGGTGTATGATATGCAGGACATTATCTGGATGGTAAATCCGAAAAATGACCAGGCGGATCTGCTATATGATAAAATTTACACTTTTGCATCGTCAGTTGTAACTGGTAAAGGAATTGAGCTGCACTATACAGTAGCTGATGAGCTGAAGGTGTTGCCACTCGACATGCAACTGCGCCGGGATATTTACCTTCTGGCAAAGGAAAGTGTAAATAATGCTGTTAAGTACGCTGACTGCCAGAATTTATGGATATCCTTTTCTTACCAGCAGCACGATATTATACTTGTTGTAAAAGACGACGGTCAGGGATTCGATCCGGAAACACCGCATAAAGGTAACGGTATGGCCAACTTTGAGAAAAGAAGCCGCGCACATAATGGTGAGTTTTCTGTTGAAAGTACTGACAAAGGCGCTACGCTAACCTTCCGTTTGGCATCAAAAAAACTAATTGCTTAAACTGCATTATGAGTATCGCACATCAAAAAGTTAGGTTAGGTCTTGTAGAGGATACTAAAAGTATAGTAGATGGCTTGCAGTTATACTTCGAGCTATCCGATGATGTAGAACTTGTTTTTGCTTCTGATCAACCAAATGATTTAGCAGGACTTTGCCGTACTTTTAGTCCTGACGTTCTCTTGATGGATATTAATCTGGGCGACTTCACAGGTATAGATGCTCTTAAGTTAGTACAACAGGCTTTTCCGGAAATTAAAGTACTGATGTTTACCGTGTACAACGACGACGAGCATTTATTTGATGCTATAACACAGGGCGCCAGTGGTTATTTGCTTAAGGGAACACCTGCACCCGAAATCGAAGCCGCAATTATCGAAGCACACAAAGGAGGCTCTCCCATGACACCGCTGATGAACACCCGTTTACTACAGGTTTTCCGGCAGAACAACCTGGCTCAGCGATCTGCCCAGGTCCTTACTCACCGCGAGAACGACATTATGCGGGCACTTGTGAAAGGCTTATCTTACAAGCAAATAGCTACTGAGTTGAACATTAGCCTGGGTACCGTCAGAACCCATATCGAACACGTTTATAGTAAGCTGAAAGTCAATAGTAAAGCCGAAGCCGTGGCTAAATTTTTAAAAAGCGGAGGAAAGTGATTATTCCTGTATCCAAAGTTTAAAATAAAATCATTTATTTTTCTTTAAAATGTAATTATTTTAATGCGGGGTATGAGTATGCTATTGTGCAGCCGCTATATCCGATATTTATCGGATTGCCTTCCCTTATTGTAGTTTATAGCTTTGTAAATCAGTAGAAAGTAAGTTTTTTCCTGATTCTATCCCAGGCCAAGAGCAGTGTTATAGCTGCTAATGGAATCAAGGTAGGGTATAAAAATTTGTGTGATTTATTACTTTGTTGTTATAGCTTAGATTTTCTACCAATCAACCTTTTTATGAATAATTTTACTGCTACTTCTTGTCAAAAGAGGGAAAGTATACGGCATGCCTTTTTTGAATCACATTTAGGAGGGGTAGGTGTATTTCTTGCTATTGTGATTGCAATCCTGGTATTGCCACACCAGGTTTCTGCACAGAAAACCTTCATTTTTACAAATTTTGGAGCAACAGGTCGCTTAGTGCCTACACAAACTCAGGTTGATGCAGTCTATTTCTGAAGGAAATGAACTACACAAAAAGGTTAGCATTAACACATTGCGAAACAGCTGTGCACATTTGTACCATTAGCTTTATAAATAATTCCGGCAGCTAAACAGCAGCATATTTTCCCATCAAAATAGTCAACAACCATTTACATGAAACACTTTTACATGCAGTTATCCGCCTTGTGGGGTTATCCTTACTCTGGTGGAACAGCCAATCCCAAATCAACTTTGAGTTGTTTGGTTCCTGCTTTCATTACAGGAGTTCCTTTAAGTAGATCAAACCAAACAGTAACAGAATGTACTTACGCTCCTTCAACACATAAGCTCATAGGAAGATTATTATTCTTTTTAGCGCTTGTTTTGTTGAACACGTCAGTATGGGGACAAGGTTTGCAAATGACATGTCCTTCTGACATTACTACGAATGTGTCGGACAACTGCGAAGCTGTAGTTACATACACTAATCCTATTCCAACTATTGCAAACGTATTTAATTATACCGGAGAAGTGCAAACTTATACTGTTCCGGCTGGTGTTACCTCAATTAAAGTTGACGTTGTTGGCGCAAGTGGTGGTTATTCATATCCGTCAAGTAGTAATAAACCCGGTTTAGGAGGTAGAGTTCAGGCTGATATTGCAGTAACCCCGGGAGACGTACTTTACATTTATGTTGGAGGTAAAGGAACCGATGGGCGAGTTGGAGCAGGTATTACAGCCCCAGGAGGCTACAATGGTGGAGGATTAGGGAATAATGCTCGTGACTCTTACAAAGGCGGTGGCGGCGGCGGTGCTACTGATATAAGATTGAATGGAAAAGCCTTAGCTAATCGTATTGTTGTAGCAGGCGGCGGCGGCGGTTCAGCATTAGATAATGGGTCTGGAGATGATGGCGGAAATGGTGGTGATCTAATTGGTGCGGCTGGAAAGTATGGAGGCTCTTCCAACCCTAAAGCGGGTGTTGGTGGAACACAATCTTCTGGAGGAGCAGCGGGAGTGTATCCTGGTTATGAATCAGGTACAGCAGGAACATTAGCTGTTGGAGGAAGCGGTGGAGTAGGCACATCAGGCGGCGGCGGTGGCGGCGGCTACTATGGCGGTGGCGGCGGCTCCTGGGCTGGCGGCGGTGGTGGAAGTAGCTTCACTTTTGCTGGTTCCTCGGATGTATTACATACACAGGGTTATCAAACTGGGAATGGCCTAGTTAATATTAGTCTTCCAAGTAACACAGTAACTTTAACTCAAATCGCAGGATTGCCAAGTGGGGCTTCATTTCCACTAGGAACTACACTTAACACTTATAAAGCTACTGATACGTACGGGAACTCAGTTACTTGCTCTTTTAAGGTTATAGTGAATGATAAAACTAATCCAACTATAACAGCCCCTGCACCTGTTACAATTAGTGCAGACCCAGGTAAAAACACAGCTTCAGGAGTTATACTTGGCATTCCGGCAACATCGGATAACTGCCAGGTAACTACTACGGAAAACAATGCTCCTACTGTATTTCCCTTAGGGCAGACAACAGTGCTTTGGACTGTAATGGATGCAGCTGGGAATAAAGCCACAGCTATACAACAAGTTACTGTAAATGATACTAAGGCGCCAGTACCAACTATAGCTGATCTGGCGGAAATAACGGCCGAGTGCGGAGTTACAGTAACACGCCCTACGGCCACTGATGAAGTGGATGGTTTGATTACGGCAACTACTGCTGAGCCTTTAACTTATGCAAGCCAGGGTGAGTACACCATCACCTGGAAATATACCGATAAAAGTGGAAACGAAGCGATTCAGACACAGCAGGTTGTTGTAAAGGATATAACAGCTCCGGTAATTGGTAAGAAGGTATCGAAAGTAGCTATCATAGGTGGATGGGGTGTTAGTGATATGCAAGCTTTCCTGGCTTCAGAAGGCTATACTGCGAATGCATTGTCAGCAGTTCCTGATGCAGCTGCTCTTGCTACATACGATGCCGTTGTACTATTAAGAACTACAGGTAATAATGATTTAGCTAATTGGGTAAAAAAGGGAGGTTTGCTGATAACAGAATGGACAGCATCTGAATGGGCTCTTAATTCTGCCAAGCTATTGAATGCTACGCATGAAGCTTTTGGCTGTAACGGAAACACGCCTGTAACCTTTGCCGCAACAGTAAACGGAACCAAGCTTGGCCATGAGCTACCCAACCCATATACAGAAAGCGATCGCACGGAGTGTTTTATAACATTTGCTGGCTTGGGCGAAGGTGTTGAGGTTTTAGCTACCCGTGCAGGGAAAGCTGCTATCTTAGGAGGAACTTCCGGGGCAGGATATTCCATGATTATCGGGTATGACTGGGGTGATGGTTTCCCTGCTACACCGTCGTTAACAGGTACACTTTTATTAAATGCACTAACCTTTGGAAGTAGCGTGCCAACTGATATAGCAGTAAGTGCTTCTTCAGTTTCTTGCGACGCTATTGTAAATTATGCCACTCCGGTTGCCAACGATAATTGCTCTGCAGTTACAGTGACACAAACTGCTGGCTTAGCTTCAGGTTCGGTATTCCCGTTGGGAGTAACAACGAACACCTTTGTAGCCAAAGATGCTGCGGGCAACGAAACAGTAGCAAGTTTTACAGTGACAGTTACAGATGATGTGAAACCGACAGTACTGATTAAGGATCTTACTGTTCAGTTGGATGCAGAGGGAAAAGCCACAATTACACCAGCAATGGTAAACAATGGCTCATCAGATAACTGCTCCATCCCAGCAAATGGCTACAGCATAGACAAGACCAGCTTTAGCTGCTCAGACCTTGGTGAAAATAAAGTTACGCTAACCGTAACGGACGTGAATGGTAACTTTGATAGTAGAATGGCTACTGTTACGGTAGAAGATAAAACTGCTCCGCTTGCAAGAGCCAAAGGTGTCACGGTTCAGCTTAACGCGGATGGTGCTGTAGTAATTACTCCGGAAATGGTGAATGACGCCTCTTCTGACCTGTGTGGTGGTGTGACCCTTGCGTTATCTAAAACGGCTTTTGACTGCAGCAACGTAGGTGCCAATACAGTAACACTTACTGTAACAGACGCAAGTGGCAACACAGCAACGGCAACAGCTACGGTAACAGTAGAAGAGATAACAGCTCCTGTAGCAAGTGCTAAGAGCATAACTGTTCAACTTGATGCCACGGGTAATGCTACGATCGCTGCAGCAGATGTTGATAATAATAGTGCAGATATCTGCGGTGCTGTTACACTAAGTATAGATAAGACAAATTTCGATTGCTCAAACATAGGAGCAAATACGGTAATACTTACGGTAACTGATAAGTATTGCAATGCTGCAACAACAACCGCTACAGTTACAATTGAGGATAAAACTGCCCCAACTGTACTTGCAAAGAACATTACCATACAACTTGATGCTGCAGGAAATGCAACGCTAGTTGCTGAGGATCTGGACAACGGAAGCTTAGATATATGCAGTGCCGTAACCTTTAGCGCAGATAAAACCACATTTGACTGTTCTAACCTTGGTGCAAATACAGTGGTTCTAACTGTAACTGATGCAAGTGGTAATAAAGCTACAACAACAGCTACGGTAACAGTAGAGGATAAAATAGCACCTACAATTACAGCTCCGGCAGCAGTGGTGGTTAACGTGGATGCTGGTAAAACCACTGCTTCTAACGTTGATTTAGGTACACCAGTAACGGCTGATAACTGTGCTGTGGCAAGTATCACAAACAATGCACCGGCTGAGTATGCTACAGGAACTACAACAGTTACCTGGACTGTAACAGATGCAGCCGGAAATACAGTAACTGCTACCCAAACAGTAACTGTAAGGCCCAACATAACAGCTGTAACTACACCTGCTATAATCAAGGTGCCGATCAGGACGATGTATGCGAATGTGCCGCTTCCTGCCAAAGTAGAAGTGACTTACTCGAATGGAGAGAAAGCACAGCTTGGCGTGAACTGGCAGCAAGGCAACTACAACGGAACTGTAGCAGCGGCTTATACTTTAACTGGTACGCTGGTACTCGCTGACATGACTACTAACCTGGATAACCTGAATGCTACGGTGGTAGTGGAGGTGCAGCCAAACAAAGTGCCTACCGCACTTGCCTTTAGTGCCACTACATTTAAACCTGAGGCAGTTGCAGCAGATGTAATTGGAACCCTTACAACTACAGACCCAGATGATAATGAGTTTGTATATGAATTGGTAGCAGGCCAGGGGGATATGAATAATACACTGTTTGAGATCAGAAACGACAAAGTATACCTGAAGTCTAACAAAGGCCTGTCTGGTATGAAAACGTTCTCGATCCGTGTACGCAGCACCGACCCTTATCTGAACACTATCGAGAAAAGCTTCACACTTACGAAAGCACTGTATAGCAAACCTACAGATGAGCTAAAGATTGTAAATGCCTTCTCTCCGAACGGTGACGGCGTGAATGACAATTGGACCATCCCGGAGTTACGCTTCTACAACAACGTGTATATACAAGTATTTGACCGCTCAGGTGTACGTGTGTTCGAGACTACTAACCCTGAGACTGGTTGGAATGGATATAGTACAAGCGGTCAGTTGCTGAAAGGCGCTTACATGTACATTGTTGAAGTGAAGGATATTAATTGGGTGAAGAAAGGTGTAGTGACCATCCTTAGCAAGTAATTAAAATGAAAAGAGTATTATTATCAATAGCATTTATACTTTCTGTTCTGGGTGTACAAGCTCAGAATAGAAAACACGTAGCTAACTTCTCGCTGTTTCAGCAGTATTTTAACCCGGCGCTGACGGGCTACGAGGGTTCTATCGTTAAAACCTATTACCGCAACCAGTGGACAGGCTACGAAGATGCCCCTAAAACCATCTTCGCCTCTGCTGAACTAAACATGGCTGATATGGTAGCGTGGAAGAACAACAACCAATCTGTTACCTCCGACGATGAGGTTGATAGCCAGCAGGCCGGTGCGGCACATGCTTTCGGTTTTGCTGTGCTGCGCGATGAGTTTGGACCTTTCTCTGAAACACAGCTGCAGTTAAGCTTTGGAACCCGTGTTAGGCTATCAGAAAAACTTGCACTACGCTGGGGTGCAGCGGCCACTTACAGTGCTAATCGCCTGAATGGTAATCGTCTTACGGTTGATCAGGAGAATGACGTAATGTTTCAGGATTACTTGGGTAACACCAGCAGGGCCAGCAAAGCAGACGTAAACCTGGGGCTAACGCTGACTTCTGATCATTTTTATGTTGGTTATGCCATGCAGGATGTGCTGAAAGGCAAAGCAGTTAACGGTGGTGACGATTACCTGGACAACACTTATGCTCGCCAGCATGTGGTGCAGGCAGGGTATCGCACAGCAGTGTCGGAGCAGTTCGGGCTAGTGGCAAACGCTATTTACCGCTACGATGATTACCTGGAGGAGACAGTAGAGGGACAGCTGAAAGGCGTGTTCGCCAACACTTTCTGGGCTAGTGCAGGCTATCGTAAAGACCAAGCCTATACTTTGGGTGCAGGAGCAAGGCTAAACCAGTTCAAGATCGGGTATATGTACGAGGCTCCGGTGCAGGATGCGAAGCATATAAGCCGTAGCACAAACGAAATTACGCTAACCTACAACCTTGTGCAGGTTAAGTATCCGAAGTCTGGCAGAACTGTAACTATGTGGTAGCCTTAGGCACAATATAGAAACCCTGTATACGGTAGCTTTGAGTATAGCAGCTTCGGCCATACATGCACCAATCAAAAGTTGAAAGGAGCAACAGACGAAGCGATGCTACTATAGGTAGAGTAGCATCATCCATCAAACTACTGAAACATAAAAACGGTCTTCTCTTTTCTGAGGAGACCGTTTTTATGTTAATAAGCTTCTATTCTGAATTTATAGTAAAGGCGAAATAGTAGCTTATTAGGCCCAGCAATTTTTACGCACCACAAGTACATAGTAATCTTTGGTGTTGCTGCTTATTCTGCTGAGCAAGTTAAGTGCTGATGCCACAGATGCTGCGCTGTCTTTGGGCGGTTCGTGCATCTGCAATTCTTGAGTCCATTGGTCATCAAGCGCTTTACGGGCTTTTGCGTAAACAACATGTAAGCTGGATTTTTTACACTTTTTGGCCATTCGTGCCATAGATTGCTCATCGTTGAATGCCATGAGGTAATGTGATCGGTCTATGTTTAATAATTCCATATAGTAAGTATTAGTGGGTTGCATCGGATATCAAGTATATCCTATTTCATATAATAAACGCAGTTAGTCATCTCCTGTTATGCATTATATCGAATATTGATTTGCAGTATTTGAATAAGAGTTGATTGGGTGCTCATGTGCAAGACTTTGAAGATGAATAATGTATGTGGGGTTTAGGAGGAATAGCAAGGGTTGTTGTAAGCTTAAGATAGAAGAAGATACCAGGAATCGACATCCTAAATCAGATCTGACAAAGTGAGGGGGCGGAGCAAATGAAACGGCTTAAGATATGCTACGTTACATAGAGGCAACGAAGCAACTATAGAAAGCATGAAAAAATTAAGACAGATTCTTCTCATAGATGATGACGCCGGCACAAATTTTTTAAACGAAAGGCTGCTTAGGGGCTTACACATAGCACAACAAGTAAAAGTGCTGACAGATGGACAACAGGCATATAATTATCTATCTGAGGCCTGGAAAGTAGACAAGACATGTCCTGAGTTAATTATTCTTGACCATCATATGCCCATACTGGATGGGTTGGGGTTAATGGAAAAGTTAAACTGGAGTGGCAAGTTAAACAATGTAGAGGCTGTGTTTTTACTGCTTGCTTTAAATACATCTAAGGACGATATCAGGTTGTTCAAAGAATTAGGTGTTCAGGAGTTTACAGATAAGCCTCTTTGTAAAGCAACAGCAATGGATGCTTACACTAAATACTGGGCAGGAGATACAGTGAAGAATGAAAAGCTGCTCTAGGAATAAAAGAATTCCCTTTCAAAAGTCTAATAAAAAGCAAAGGCTCCTACAAATGAGGAGCCTTCACATATGTCGAAAATTGGTAATCAAATTCTCAACTTTTAGCCAATCAATGTATAGCACAAATCGTGCCATAGTTATATTTCGATATGCTGTTTTATTGACAGTAAGGCATTTGAAATTGATTTACTGCCAAAATTTTTGTTAAACGTGTTGTTTGGCTCGATATCAATACTTTATAACATGCCTTATATTGTGCGATTTAAATTCATATCTATATGAGGAAAGTTTTCAGCTTTCGGAGTTGAACCTTGAAGCAACGACGCTCATGTAAACAACTAACTTAACTTATAGCCCGAATTAGTCACACCTTAAAAAGGTAAATATTGCTGCTTTTAAGAACATGTAACAGTGCATAATACCATTGGCAGATATATAAACCTCTTTAATTTAAAATTTGATTGTGCTGAAGTGCAAGTGCTGTAGGGTAGATCATCAAGTATAAAAGTAGAGGGCCAGCTGAATTCAGCTGGCCCTCTACTTTTATACTTGGTTTATACTTCTATAGTCCGAATACACGCGGCAGCCACAGGCTCAACTCCGGTATGTATGTTACCAGAAGTAGGGCCACCACCATCGCCAGGAACATCGGCACGAGCGGCTTAATTACTTTGCTTATACTTATGTCGGCTACGCCGCAGCCCACAAATAGTACTGATCCTACAGGGGGGGTGCACAGGCCAATGCAAAGGTTCATCACCATCATGATTCCGAAGTGCACCGGGTCAACGCCGAGGGCCGTAACTACAGGCAGGAAGATAGGCGTAAAAATGAGCACAGCTGGCGTCATATCCATAAAGATACCCACAAACAGCAATATCAGGTTGATGATAACCAGAACAACAATCTTATTGTCGCTAATAGAGAGTAGCGCCTCACTTACACCCTGTGGAATGTTGGCAAAAGACATCATCCAGGACATCCCCATGGAAGTGCCGATAAGCAACATTACTATTGCGGTAGTAATTACGGTATGAATAAGTATATCCGGCAGGTCTTGTACTTTGACCTCTTTATACACCACCATCGACAGGATAATAGTATAAAGTACAGCAATGGCAGAGGCCTCAGTAGCCGTAAAAACACCCGCTATAATACCACCGATTACGACGAACAGCAGGAACAGGCTAGGCAGCGCATCCAGGAATTTCTTGAAAACTTCTTTCAGTGGGGTTCTGTCGCTAACGGCATACTTGTTTTTGTAAGCAATATAACCAGCCACTGACATGATAGCGAAACCAAGCAGCAGGCCCGGCACATATCCAGCCACAAATAGAGCAGCAATAGACACGCCTCCACTTGCCAGCGAGTATACAATCAGGATGTTACTGGGTGGTATGATCATACCCGTTGTAGCAGAAGTAATATTTACAGCCGCACTGAAAGGGCGGGAATACCCTTCTTTTACCATGCGTGGCGTCATGATACCGCCGATGGCAGACGCTGCAGCCACAGCAGATCCGGAAATGGCACCGAATAACATACAAGCCACCACGTTTACATAAGCCAATCCTCCGGGCAACGTGCCCACCAAACCCTTGGCAAAGTCTATGAGCCGACTGGCTATACCGCCCCGGTTCATGAGCTGACCGGCAAGTATAAAGAATGGAATGGCAAGTAAGGCAAAGCTGTCCAGGCCTGTGGCCATACGTTGGGCAAGTGTGGTAAAGGCAGCTTCAGGTGCGATACTTACCAGCATCGTTAACAACGCCGAAATGCCAATTGAGAAAGCGATTGGTACACCCAGAATCAGCAAGACGATAAAGCTTGCCACAAGTACTATAATTTCTAGAACATCCATGTTTTATCTATATCGAAATTTTGATAAGGTTCCTTTAACAGTGCAGATACCGTGTGTTACAGCATGTCTCTGCCTATCTCTTCCGGGGTTTCTTCTCGCTCCGTCAGGTTCATCAGGCTGTAAAAGATAATAAGCAAGCCGCTGAGCGGAATAGCTGTGTATACATAGCCCAACGGTATGCCCAGCGAGGCAGAAGTTTGCCCTAGCGTAAGCGTTATGTATACGAGGTTGATGCCTCCCCAAACCATTGCAAAGAAAGCAAACAGAGCTACCAACAGGTGAATGAAGATATTTAAGTTGCGTGCGCCTTTGCCTTCCATTTTAGAAGGAATAATATCGATGGCGAGGTGCATTTTTTTGCCGCTAACATAGCTGGCTCCCAGCAAACCAACCCAAATCAGCAGGTATCGGGCTAACTCATCGGTAAAAGAACTTGGCGACTTTAAAATAAAGCGGGAGGCTACCTGCCAAAGCACGTTTATAACCATCACCGACATCAGCACAACCAACAATGTAAACAATACACTATCTACTGTTTTCCTTATTTTCATTTTTTACAGGTTAGATGTTTTGCTATTAATATGGTTTGAAGATGTGGTTTCCGCCGCTTTTATTCTTTGGATGAGCTCGTATACTTCAGGCTCGCTTTTATAGCCTTGGTACATGGGCTCTACCAGCTTAGAAAAAGCCTCTTTATCTGGGCGAATAATTTCTATGCCTGCTTTTGTTACCGCGGCCAAGGCCTCTTCTTCTGCTTTTGCCCAGAGTTTGCGTTGCACCACAGCAGATTCTTCTACTGCTTCCGTAAGCCACTTTTTTTCCTGTGGTGTCAGATCTTCCCACACCTTGGTGCTGATCATCAGAATATCAGGCACCATCGTATGGTCATTTAGGGTATAGTACTTGGCTACTTCGTAATGGCGTGAAAGGAAAAAACTTGGTGCATTATTCTCAGCACCATCTACCACGCCTTGCTGCAAGCCTGTATATAACTCGCCCCATGAAACCGGGGTAGCAGAACCTCCAAAACTTTGCACCATATCTATGGCTGTTTTGCTGTCCTGCACACGAATCTTCATGCCTTTTAGGTCTCGAGGCTCTCTGATAGGCTTCTTAGTTGAGTAGAAGCTGCGGCTACCGGCATCGTAGAAAGTAAGGCCGTGCAGCCAGTATTTCTCCCCCTGCTGCAGGAGGTCGTCTCCAATATCGCCTTCCAGCACCTGGAAGTAATGGTCTTTGTCTTTGAAAATGTAGGGTAGACTAAGCACTTTAAAGTTAGGAGAGAAGCCTTCCATTACGGCAGCAGATACTTTGGTCATGCCCAGGCTACCAATTTGTAGCAGTTCCAGGCACTCCCGCTCCGTACCGAGTTGAGAGTTAGGGTAGATATCAATGGTAAGTTTACCACCTGACTTTTCTTTTACGCGCTCAGCCATAAACACCATAGCTTCGTGCACCGGGTGCGTCATGTCCAGCGTATGGGCCAGCTTAATTTCTTTTGTTTGTTTTATCTGCTGGCAGGATGATGCTACGAGCAACAGCGCCAGGAGGAGCGAAGCTGGCTTCAGGAAAAGCCGAACCAGCTTCAGAAGGCCTTTAGGGTTTGAGGAAGGAGAGAAAAACATCGGTATTAGCTTCTTGTAAGGTTAGGTATTAGTGGTGCCAGGTGAATGGCATCGTGTGCAAGGCATTTACTGGAAAATAAGCAGCAAACTGGAGATGCATCCTGCTTATCTGAGGAGTAGAGGTGATGGGGTGCTTCTGTAGCTAAATGCTACAGAAGCAGTAGTGTCTTTAGCGGCTAGCCTTTACCAGCTCAAGCGCTTTAATAGTTTGTTCGTGAAGTATATCGTATTGGCGCTGGGCCAGCACCTCTTTGCTGATGAGCTTGCTGCCCATGCCCACGGCGCATACACCGGATTTAAACCAGGTGCTGATGTTGTCTTTGTCCAGCTCTACACCGCCGGTAGGTATAAATAGTTGCCCTTTAAAAAGCTCCTTGATAGAGGCCATAAAGGCAGGGCCCAATATGTTAGCCGGGAACAGCTTAATTAAGGCGGCCTGTGCCTGCTGTGCCACATGAATCTCGGTAGGCGTAAAGCAGCCCGGAATCCAGAGCAAATTTGCCTCGTGCGCGATGTTGCCAACAGCCGGATCTACAATCGGGGCCACGATGTAATCAGCACCAGCTTTAATGAAGGCATTAGCCTCTTCCACTGTTTTAATCGTGCCGATGCCCAGATGCAGATCCGTATATTCTTTCCCTAATTCTGATTTCAGGTAAGTGAAATTATCTAAAGCGGCAGCGCCACGGTTGGTGTACTCCAGCGTGCGTACGCCCGCTTTATAAAGTGTTTTGATGATCTCAAGGCTTACCTCTGCATCTTCGTAGAAGAAAAGAGGCAGCAGGCCCTGATCAAGTATAGCCTGTAAGGCAGTTTCTTTAGTTGGCATAGGTTTTTATAGTTTCATTTACCTCGGCCACCGTGGTAGAGGTGGCGTCGCTAGGTACAAACAGTTTCTTAAAAGCAGCAGCTGTGGCAAAAGCCAGCGTGTCGGCAGGAGACAGCTCGTTGTAGAAGCCATAGATTAAACCGGCCATAAAGCAGTCGCCGCTGCCCACTTTATCTAGTATCTTCTCAGCCAGGTACTCCTGCGATACCGTCAGTTCATTGTCCTTGTAAAGTGTCGTATAGTAGCGGATACCTTCTTTGTAATCAAAGCGGAAGGTGTTGGCTACGATACTGCAGTTCGGGAACTTACTGATGATTTCTTCTGAGGTTAGCTGCGCGTGCTGCAGCAGATTGTCTTTCTCTGTTTCTGCCACCAAATCCTCGTTCAGCGTAGTGCCGAGCATCTTGTTTGCAGCCCAGATATTGCCCATGATCAGGTCGCAGTACTGCGCCAGTGCTGGCATTACCTCCACAGGATCTTTGCCATACTTCCACAGCTTCGCTCTGTAGTTCAGGTCAAGGGAGATGAAGATGTGCCGCTCTTTGGCTGCCTTCAGGGCCTCTTCGCATACATCGGCCACTGCCTGGTTAATGGCTGGACAGATGGCGCTGAAGTGGAACCAGGTTACGCCTTCAAAAGCTTTATCCCAGTCGATAGTGCCCGGAGTCAGGTCAGCGTAGGCAGAACCGGCTCTGTCATAAATAACACCTGTGTTTTTCAGGTCTTTGCCTTTGGGCAGGTAGTACAGTCCCAGTCGGTTGCCCTGGTACACAATGGGCTCTGTGCCTACCTTGCGGCTTTTTAAATAATTCACCACCTGCTCTGCTACAAAGTTATCAGGCACGGCTGTGATGTAAGCGGAAGGCACCTCCCACAAAGCCAGTGCAGTAGCCACATTGGCTTCGGCACCGCCCACATAAAACGGCAGGTTATTTTCTTTTAACCATTGCCCGCCCTCATCGGGGCAGATTCTTAATAAGAGCTCACCAAAAGAGAGTACTTTACCCATAGATTTTAGAAATTGAAGTAATTCTTTGCATTGTTGTAGCAGATGTTCTCCACCAGCTGACCGTACCATTCCATTTCGGAGGCTGGTAGTTCGCCGTTTTCAACATCATTGCCGATCAAATTACAAAGTATTCTTCTGAAATACTCATGGCGCGGGTAAGATAGGAAGCTACGGGAGTCGGTAAGCATACCTACAAAGCGGCTCAGAAGCCCCATGTTTGATAAGGCATTCATCTGCTTCTCCATACCGTCCTTCTGATCCAGGAACCACCAGGCCGAGCCAAACTGAATTTTTCCCGGTGTAGAGCCATCGTTAAAGTTACCGATCATGGTAGCGTACAGCTCGTTCTGGCTTGGGTTCAGGTTGTAAAGTATAGTCTTGGCTAATTGGTCTGAGTTATCCAGCTTATCCATGAACTTAGAAAGCGGACGCGCCACATCAAAGTCTCCGATAGAGTCGAAGCCGGTATCAGGACCAAGCTCACGCATCATGCGCGTGTTGTTGTTACGCAGCGCACCCAGGTGGAACTGCTGTGTCCAGTCACGGGAGTGATCTAACAGGGCCAGGTGCACCAGCATCGCTGATTTATACTTCAGCACTTCTTCCTGTGTCAGTTCCTGCTTGTTCAGCGCCTTCTCAAAAATGGCTTTGATTTCTTCTTCGGTGAATTCGTCGGCATAGATTGTCTCCAAGCCATGGTCAGACAGACGGCAGCCGTTCTCGTGGAAGAAATCATGGCGCTTCTTCAGGGCATCCTGCAAAGCTTGATAAGAGTCAATCGAAACACCAGCTGCTTCTCCCAGCTTTTGCAGGTAGGGCAAAAAAGCTTCCGGCTGCTCAATAGCAAGCACTTTATCAGCTCTGAATGTTGGCAGCACCTGAAGGCCAAAATCATCGGCTTTTATTTTCTGATGATGCTCCAGGCTATCTATTGGATCATCTGTGGTGCAGATGATTTCCACGTTCATTTTCTTAAGTATACCGCGCACGCTGAACTCGTCGGTTTGCAGCATGGCTGTGCAGGCGTCGTAAATTTCACGGGCTGTCTCCGGCTTCAGGACTTTCTCTATGCCGAAAGGGCGCTTGAGCTCCATGTGCGTCCAGTGGTAAAGCGGGTTGCGCACAGTATAGGGCACAGTTTGCGCCCACTTCTCAAACTTCTCAAAATCATCGGCATCGCCGGTGCAGAAACGCTCAGGTACGCCGTTGGTGCGCATGGCACGCCACTTATAGTGGTCACCTTCCAGCCAGATCTCCGTCAGGTTCTTGAATTTCCTGTCTTCGGCTATATCCTTTGGCGACAGGTGGCAATGGTAATCGATGATGGGCATGTGTTTGGCATGCTCATGGTATAGGCGCTGCGCGGTCTCTGTTTGCAGCAGAAAGTTTTCGTCTAAAAAGGACATCATTTGTACTTGCTTTTCACTGCCTGGTCTGGCAGAACTATATTTTCAATTATAAGCTTCTTCGGTAATAAGGAACCCACCCTCTGCCCCTCCGAGGAGGGAAATTATCATCATGAGTAAATTTCCCTACTCGGAGGGGCAGGTTAAATTTTTAACCAATAGCTTTCTCAGGTTAGGCAATCTTTTCTTGCTTTTCCTCTTGCTGCAATTGCGCTACTTTTCCTTTCACCATGTTAGCCAGCCCCTCTACTTTTGTCAGGTCTGTATCCCAGAAGTCTGTGTTGGCAAGCGTAGCGTCCACTACTGCAGCTGCATCGTTATTCTTCCAGGCCTCTTCAAAGAAGTGGAGTACCTCAGCTGTATCGTTCAACGGAATCTTCTCACCATTTTCCTCGCCTTTGTAGAACAGAATTAGAGCAGCTAAAGAAGTAAGCAGGCGCTCTGGTAAAGCTTTTTTTCTCTTCTTGTATTCCAGTACTGATGGCAGCACGCGTACTTTATACTTTGATATAGAGTTAAGCGCAATAGAAATAAGCTCGTGGTGGATGAAAGGGTTCTGGAAACGTTCAATCACATCGTTTGCAAACTGCTCCAGTTCCTCTGCCGGTAAATCAAGCGTCGGGATAATTTCCTGAAAAATAGCCTCTCTGATGAAAGTACCTGTTTGCTCATCTTCTACAGCTTCACGCACTGTTCTGAGGCCATGCAGGTAAGCTACTGGCACAAGGGCCGTGTGAGCACCGTTCAGGATGCGAACTTTGCGGGAGCGATAGGGGGTAAGATCAGGCGCGAACTTCACCTGTAGGCCAGCCTTATCAGTAGGGAAAGCTTGCTGTACAGAGCGTGGGGCCTCAATTACCCAAAGGTGGAAAGGTTCTGCTTTCACTACCAGGTTATCCTCAAACCCAAGTTCCTCTTGTATTTCCTTGATGTTGTCTTTCGGGAAGCCAGGTACAATACGGTCTACCAACGTGTTGCAGAAGATATTGGACTGTCTTATCCAGGAGGTGAATTCAACTGAAAGTCCCCAATGGCGGGCAAATTTCAATACCGTCTGTAACAGCTCAGCACCGTTCTTCTCAATCAGCTCACAAGGAATCATGGTCAGGCCTTTGTCTGCCGCGCCGTTAAAGTGCTTAAACCTGTGGTAAAGCAAGGCTGCAAGTTTGCCAGGGAAACTGGATGGCAGCGTGTCCATACTTGTATCAGCCTCCTCAAAGCAAATGCCTGCTTCGGTTGTGTTCGATATGATGAACTCTAAATCAGGATTTTCTGCCAGTTTCAGGAATTCAGAATAGTCATCGTACGGATTGATCGCTCCGGATACGCAAGTGATCAGGCGTGTTTCCTGTGTTTCTTTGCCGCTCTGAATGCCGTTTAGCAGCACATGGTATAGGCCATCCTGCTGGTTAAGCAGGTGCACGATACCGCGCTCTATAGGCTGTATGATTTTAACGCTTCCGTTAAAGTTGGCTTTCTCATTCAGTATGTCTATGATCCAATCTACAAATCCACGAAGGAAGTTACCTTCGCCAAACTGCAATACTTTAACCGGGTATGAGCTTGTCGTGTTAGCTGTCTGTCTGTTTAATTGCTTCATAATCTTTTCGTTTAGCCTATGGATTTGTAAAAAGGCAATAGGTGCTTCTGGTAAGTATAAAGTTCTGCTACCAAGTATAAATCTGCACGAATTTGCCGATGTTAACCTTCTTATTTATGCTCCTTTTTAAGGGATGATTTTCTGATGACTAATTCTGGCTTCAGCACTGTTTTTTGTGGAATAAACTGCTTGTCGCCTGCTTTGAGCTGCTGAAAGAACAGTTCTGCCGTTCTTCGGCCCATGGTTATACTTAGCTGGTCTACCGTAGTAAGCGGAGGATCAGTAAAGGAGGTGAAGGGGTCATTACTGAAGCCTGCCAGTGCAACTTCCTGCGGTATTTTTATGCCTTTTTCCTTTAGTACCTGCATGGCACCCATCGCCCCGAAATCACTGGCAGAGAATACGGCATCCGGCATTTCTTTCAGTTTCAGGAGCTGCTCCATACTTGCGCGTCCGTCTTCTAGTTGCAGGTTGCTTGGTACAACCAGATCTTCGTCATAAGGCAAGCCATTGTCTTTCAGGGCATCTGCATACCCGCGCAAACGCTCTTTAAATACGCTTACTTTCCGGGGGTTTGTAAAATGAGCAATACGCTTGCAGCCTTGCTCAATCAGGTGCTCTACTACTTTGTAGGCTCCCCAGTAATCATCAATCAAGACCTGGCTTACTTCCAGCGCATCGGTAGTGCGGTCAAAAAGCACGAGTGGAAATCCGCGTTCCTGGGCCTTTCTGTAATGTTCGAAATCTTCTGTGTTCTTACCGATAGAAGCTATGATACCGTCAACCCTGGCACTAAAGAGGGCGTCAATTGTCTGCACTTCCTTATCATAGTTGTCGTAAGACTGGCTGATGATGACTTTATAGTTGTAATCGTTCGCTACCTCTTCAATACCTCTGATTACAGAGGCAAAGAAGGCTCTGTCGGCCGTAGGTACTATAATGCCAATGATATTGCTTTTGCCGTTACGCAGGGCTGCAGCGATATTATTGGGCTGATAATTCATTTGTTTGGCCGCTTTTAACACTGCTTTTTTTGTAATGTCGCTTATTCTGGGGCTGTTGTTAAGCGCCCGCGATACGGTAGAAGCGGTGATATTAAGTTTTTCAGCTATATCATGTATAGTTACTTTGGCCTTTGTTTCCATTCTGTTAGCGTTGTTAGCTTACTAAGCTATGTGGTTTTAGTAAGATAAACCTGTTACTCGTTGCTAGGTTTACCTATGGTGGCTAATATACCACCATCCACGTAGATGATCTGCCCGTTTATGAAATTACTGGCTTTGCTGGCAAGAAATATAGTAGTGCCTTCCAGGTCTTCCGGGTCGCCCCATCTGCCTGCTGGTGTTCTGCCCACGATAAAGTCGTTGAACGGGTGGCCATTTACTCTGATTGGGGCAGTCTGATCGGTGGCAAAGTAACCCGGGCCGATACCATTAACCTGTATGTTATACTTGGCCCACTCTGTTGCCAGGTTGCGGGTAAGCATTTTGAGACCTCCCTTAGCTGCTGCATAAGCCGAAACAGTATCTCTTCCCAATTCGCTCATCATAGAGCAGATGTTGATGATCTTGCCGCTGCGGCGCTCTACCATGCCCTTTGCCACGTACTTCGACATGATAAAAGGAGCCGTGAGGTCTACATCTACTACTTTTCGGAACTCTTCTACGTCCATCTCCAGTGCCGGCACGCGTTTGATCATACCAGCATTATTTACCAGTATTTCTATCGGACCAACCTCCTGTTCAATTTTCGTGATGTTTTCTTTCGCTTGTGCCTCATTTGTTACATCAAACAGATAGCCGTGTACATTAAAACCTTCTTGTCTGTAGTTTGCCAGGGCAGCCTCCATTTTGGCCGGTGTATTGCCGTTTACAACAAGCGTAGCTCCGGCTTTGCCAAGGGCTTTCGCCATAGCCATTCCTAAACCATGGGTGGCACCTGTTATCAGTGCAACCTGTCCTGTTAAGTCAAATAAATCCATGCTTATTTCAGTTCTGTTGGTTGTACTTTGTCCATGTCGTTATAATCCAGGTTTTCGCCTGCCATACCCCAGATAAAGGCATAGTTGTATGTGCCAGCGCCGCTGTGGATAGACCATGGCGGAGAGATAACTGCTTGTTTATCTTTTACAAACAGGTGGCGGGTTTCCTGCGGTTCGCCCATAAAGTGCGACACCACCTGGTCTGCCGGTAGGTTAAAGTATAAGTAGGCCTCCATTCTTCTGTCGTGGGTGTGCGCAGGCATGGTGTTCCATACGCTTCCTTTCTGTAGCTCCGTCAGGCCCATCTGAAGCTGGCAGGTTTCTACCACAGAGTTTATCAGTAATTTGCGGATAATGCGGTGATTAGAGCTCTCTAAAGAACCCATCTCTACCGTCTCAGCCTCCTCCAGCGATACTTTTTTAGTAGGATAAGTATGATGTGCCGGTGCAGAGTTGAAGTAGAAGTATGTTTCAGCTCCGTTGGCAGCAGGGTGGAAAGTTACTTCCTTTACGCCCTTGCCCACATATAAAGCTTCCTTATTGGCAAGTGTTATCTTTTCGCCATCTACCGTTACGGTGCTTTCTGCACCGATATTAATAATGCCTAATTCCCTTCGATCTAAAAAGTGCTCGGAGCGCAGTGCCGGAAATGTTTCCAGCTGTAGTGGCTTCGTTGCAGGCTGAGCGCCTCCTACTATCAAGCGGTCATACATGGTGTAAACACCCTGCACGGCATCTTTCTGAAACAGGTCTTCTATAAGGAATGCCTCACGGAGTTTTGCTGTGTCATAGGTCTTGCTATCGTTCGGATGAATAGCATGTCTGATAGAATAGGTTGTGCTCATAGTTGTATGGTTTGTGTAAACGTTTGCGCAAAATACAAGTATTTTTCAAGTTCTATACGCTTTTCTGATTTTTTGTGTCTAAAACTTCAGAATAACTTTAAAAGTGAGTAAGTGCTTAC
>NZ_JBHTLD010000072.1:0-20743 GCF_042678745.1 Pontibacter rugosus
TAGTAAAGGCCATAAGCAGATGATTCATTATTCTATAACCAATCTATTATAATTAACTATTCATAATAATATTTATAATGAGTGAAAAAGCCTGGACATTACGGCGTTTCTTTTTAAGCGAATACTTTGCAGACGGAGTGCGCATAACCGTAGGTGTGATACTGCCTGTACTTGTCTTCTCTTTGCTGGGGCAGTTAAAGCTGGGTATTCCTGTTTCGATGGGAGCATTGCTGGCCAGCCTGTCGGATGCGCCAGGGCCAGTAAAGCATAAGCGGGCAAGCATTTTGCTTTGCATTGCAACGGTTTTAGTAGTTGCCTTACTAACTGGGCTTGCTGTACAAAATAAGGTGCTGATGGGGGTGGAGGTGCTCTTATTTTCCTTTCTCTTTTCGATGTTAGCTGTTTATGGCAACAGGGCTATTCTGATTGGCACAGCCGGGCTGCTGATTATGATATTGGTGATGGGGCTAAACCCTGAAAATATTTTCGTCTTTAGTGGACTGGTAGCAGGTGGCGGATTTTGGTATTTATTGCTTAGTTCTCTCTTCTCAGGTATTTTGCCTTACCGGCCAGCACAGCATGCACTGGGGGAGTGTATCAGGGAAACGGCTACTTTTTTGAAACTAAGGGCGGGATTCTATAATCCTGAAATAGATTTACAAGAAAACTATCGAAAAGTACTGATACAGCAAACCGTGGTAAGCGAAAAACAGGACTTGGTTCGTGACTTGCTTTTGCGGAGCAGGCAACTAGTAAAAGAGACTACTGGCTATAGTAAGGCACTGCTACTCACTTTTGTGGATGTCGTTGATATGTATGAGCAGATCTCAGCGATACATTTTGATTATGAAGCTATCCGCAAATTTATTGGGAATAGCAGCCTGCCTGACAAGATCGGCCATTTTATTCAAGGTATGGGAAACGAGTTGAATGAGATTGGGTGGGCCATACAATCTAATGCGCGTTTCAAAGCGAGGCATGACTTGAACCATGAGCTACAGCAGCTAAAGTTACAGGTAGCACAATTGCGAAAGAGTACTGATACAGATAATAGTGTGGTGCTGGAGCGGGTACTTATAAACTTTGAGCATCTGCTGGAAAGGTTTTCGCATATTCAGAGCTACTTTGAGAATCCGCAGCGGAATGATGTTGCTCTGGGGCAGGAGTTAGAGTACACAAAGTTTGTTGCGCAACAGGAGTACGACGGGAAGAAGTTTATTGATAATTTAACTCTCGATTCCTCCATTTTCAGGCACTCCCTACGAGTGGCCATTGCGTCCGGTTTTAGCTATGTTTTGACCATAACTTTTAACCTTGGCCATCATAGCTATTGGGTGCTGCTCACCATTATAGTTATACTTAAGCCAGCCTTCAGCCTTACAAAGCAGCGGAATTACCAGCGCTTGGTTGGCACTGTGGTAGGAGGTGCTGCCGGAGTATTGATTTTGTCTATAGTTAAAGAGCAGACGGTCTTGTTGGTGCTTTTAGTAATTTTTATGCTGGGCACTTTTAGCTTGCAGCGCATAAATTATGTAGTAAGCGTTATGTTCATGACTCCGTTCATTCTGATCGCTTTTGGCTTTATGGGCGGTGGTTCTAGCGCTAATATTGCGCAGGAGCGTATACTTGATACCTTACTAGGCTCTGCTATCGCTTTTATTGCGAGCTATACTTTATTTCCCAACTGGGAGTCTGATAAGCTAAGTTTTTTCATCAAAGATATTTTAAAAGCTAACATTGCTTACCTGCAAAAGCTGAGAGATAGTATAGCAGGAACAGGTGTGTCGACTATTGACTATAAACTAGCCAGAAAAGATGTATACGTTTATACTGCCAACCTTTCAGCCGCTTTCCAGAGGATGATCTCGGAGCCAAAAAGGAAACAGAAAAATGTAGAAGCTATACATAGCTTTTTAGTGCTAAATCATATTCTTTCTTCTAACATTTCCTCTGTGGCTTCGCTAATACAGACCAACCCTCAGCTCAACAATGTGGCGGACTACACAGAGCACCTGGATGAGGCGCTACGCGTTTTGCAGCAAGGTGTAGCGCAGATCGAGTTAAAACAGGAAGCGTTTCTACCTAATCTTAATACTACGCCTTTAACAGCTAGTTCTGAGAATAATATGCTTCTTAAAGAACAGCTAATATTCATACAAAAAGTAAGCTACGACATTTGTAAGGCATCAGGAGCAATTATAAATTAATCGACTTAGGCGGGATAGCGGGATAGAAAGAGGGGAGGAGCAAGAATCTAAAGTTGTGGCATAAAAAGTGTTTAAAAACAAAAAGGCTCCCCGTCTGGGAGCCTTTTTGTTTTATGATAAGTTTATTGAAAACTTTTCAACTTTTAGCCGTGTTTTTATACGCGTACACTCCCATAGATGTTGCAGTAGAGCTTAAAAATATATGCTAAGCTTCTTTTATACTTAGTTAAACATGAATACTAATTTAATGCTAACGCTCTTTTGTGCTGCACCTGATATGCTTCCTTTCCAAATTTCCTGAGGATACTATAATGAGAGGAAATAGCAGACCAAAATGTCGGGCTCTCCATATAAGGCAGGTTGAACTCACGTGCTGTTTTCTTGATTATAGCAGAGATAGCTGGATAATGAATATGGCAAACTTTAGGGAACAGGTGATGCTCTATCTGCCTGTTCAATCCGCCAAGTAAGAAACTTGCCATCGCACTGGAAGGTGCAAAGTTAGCCGTAGTTCTCATTTGATGGTCAGCCCAAGCCTCTTCCACATTTCCTTGGCTGTTTGGTGCAGGAAATTCCGTTCCCTCTACCACATGGGCCAGCTGAAAAACTAAGCCCATAACCATGCCCTCAGCCAAGTGCATTACCAAGAACCCAATTAAAGCCTGCCACCATGCCAAATTCAGCACCAGTACAGGTATACCAATAAAGATAAAATAATGAAGCAGCTTATAGAAGAACAAGTTAAAGTATTCTAGCCTGGGGTGCTTGTTTGTATGCTGGCCGATCTGCTTCTGAAAAAATTTGACATAGTCCTTACGCAGCACCCAGGAGAGCGAAGCCAGGCCGTAAAGCCAAAAAGCATAAAGATGCTGATAACGCTGTATTTTATTTACTTTTTCGCTTTCGTCCAACCTGATTAGTCCAGGAGCAACTTCTATATCCTCATCGTGCCCGGGAATATTTGTATAAGTATGGTGAACAATATTATGTGTGATATTCCAAAGGTAAGGATTAGCCCCGATCAGGTAAAAGAGGTAAGCAAGTCCTTTGTTGACCTTGCTGTTCTTGGAGAAGGAACCATGAATGGCATCATGGCATACATTAAACCCTATGAAAGCCGCAAAAGTACCCAGTACAAATGTCATTCCCAGCATCACCCAGCTATTGAACCAGCCGGAAAGTATAAGGAGGTATAACGAAAAGAAAATGCTTACGCAAAAGGCGGTCTTAAACCACATCAGGCTGTTGGCGTTTTTAGATAGCTGTTCTTCTTTAAAGTATGTGTCAACCCTTTTTCTTGCCGTAGCAAAAAAAGTAGACTGGTTTGTATTGATGAATTTTAATTTTTGAGACATGTAGACTTCGTAACTGAGGAAAAACTTAGATTTCTATACTTGTAGATTTAGTAGTTCCAGAGCCTCAATCACTGCAAAAACATGAATCATTAATTTACATACTGGTTGTCACACACATAAGGCATTCGCGATAACTTACATCAAAAAGAACTGCTAAAGGTATAGACGAATGTGAAGACTTTAGTTACAGCTAAAGCGGCCATAACCATGCCAGCTTTAGCTGTAACACATTTAATCTGGAATTCATTTTCCAGGATTCACTTTTCTATAACGCGTATAGGTAGTGATAAGGTATAGGTGACGACAATAGAAGTATAATGCGCTGCTTCATCAAACCATAAAGCCACTCCTGCAGGAGTGGCTTTATGGTTTGATGAAGCAGCCTTATTGGCTTCAAATAAGCTTTAGATTATACTTTCTTTTTAGCTGCTGGTTTTTTAGCTGCGGGCTTCTTGGCAGCAGCTTTTTTGGTAGTAGCTTTTGCCTTTGGCGCAGCTTTTTTCTTCTCTACAGCAGGCTTGTCAGCATCAGCTTTCTTCTTGAAGCCACCGCGACCTTTCTTCTCTGGCGTAGCATCAGCTAAGGCTATACATTCCTCCAGTGTCAGCTCGCTTGGCTCTTTGTCTTTCGGTATTTTAACATTCTTCTTACCCGCCACAATGTAAGGACCATAGCGCCCATTCAACACTTGTATGTCTGGGTTTTCAGGGAAGGCTTTAATCAGTTTTTCAGCGTCAGCCTTTCGTTTCGCTTCTATCAGGGCAATAGCCTCCTCTGCAGTTACCTTTAGTGGGTCCAGCGTTTTCGGCAAGGAGTAAAACTTGCTGTTATGGCTGATATAAGGGCCAAAACGACCAATGGCAGCCTTCATTTCCTTTTCTTCATACACGCCCACAATGCGAGGAAGCTTAAACAGTTCCAAGGCATCCTCCAGCGCCAGGCTCTCAATAAACTGGCCTTTTCGTAAGCTTGCGTACACTGGTTTCTCACCTGTTTCTTCATTCTCTTCGCCTAGCTGCACATAAGGTCCAAAGCGGCCAAGCTTAGCAAGAATCGTTTTGCCAGTTACAGGATCTGCCCCTAACTCACGGGCTCCAGATACATCTGCTCTGTTGATGCTTTCGCTGGACTCAATCCGCTTATGAAACTTCTGGTAGAACTGGTCCAGCATGTTTTCCCACTCTTTTGTGCCATGCGCAATCTCATCAAATTCCGCTTCTACGCGAGCCGTGAAGGAGTAGTCAATTACGTTGGGGAAGTGCTCCACCAGAAAGTCGTTCACTACCATGGCTGTATCAGTCGGGAAGAGCTTGTTTTTCTCTGCGCCTGTTGTCTCAGTCTTTGTCTGAGAGGTGATGTTGCTTTCTTTCAGCGTCAGGACCCTGAAATTACGTTCCTTACCTTCCCGGCTGTCTTTTTCTACATAACCTCGCTTTTGTACGGTAGAGATAGTAGGAGCATAGGTAGAAGGACGCCCTATACCTAATTCCTCCAGCTTTTTTACCAGGCTTGCTTCTGTGTAGCGGGCGGCAGGGCGGGAGTAGCGTTGTGTTCCTAGCATTTGGCGCAGATTTATACTTTGGCCGATGCTTAGTGGCGGCAGCATTCCCTTCACATCATCGTCAGCACCATCTTCTTCATCGTCTTTCGACTCAATGTATACTTTAAGGAAACCCTCGAACTTGATTACCTCACCAGTTGCCTGCAGCTTTTGCGTAGGTTGGGTAGAAATCCCGATGGTAACGGTTGTCTTCTCTATTTCTGCATCTGCCATTTGCGAGGCAATGGCTCTTTTCCAAATGAGCTCGTACAGGCGCTGCTCATTACGATCGCTGCTGCCGGTCATCTGAGAAAAATCAGTAGGACGGATGGCTTCGTGCGCTTCCTGTGCACCCGCTGATTTTGTTTTAAAGCGACGCGTCTTTACAAAATCTTCTCCAAAAGATCGTGTAATTTCACGGGTAGCTCCTTGAACAGCCTCATCAGACAGGTTCAAGGAATCTGTACGCATGTAAGAAATCTTTCCGGCTTCGTACAAACGCTGGGCTACCGTCATGGTTTGCGCCACAGAGAAGTACAGCTTTCTACTGGCCTCCTGCTGTAGGGTAGAGGTAGTGAACGGAGGAGCAGGGCTTCGCTTCAGCGGCTTTTTCTCCAGGTTCTCAATCTTATACTCAGCGCCTACACAGTTTTGTAAAAAGGCTTGTGCCTCTTCTTCAGTCTTAAACTTCTGTGGCAACTCTGCCTCCAAAGTACGGCCCTGTACATCAAAAGCAGCAGTTATACGGAAAGAAGACTCAGCATTAAATCGTTCTATCTCTCTTTCGCGCTCCACTACCAGGCGCACAGCAACAGACTGCACACGACCAGCTGATAAACCAGTCTTGATCTTTTTCCAGAGTACCGGCGACAACTCAAAGCCCACTAGCCGGTCAAGTATGCGACGTGCCTGTTGCGCATTCACCAAATCCATATCTATGCCGCGGGGGGTGCTGATGGCGTTTAGGATGGCATTCTTAGTGATTTCGCGAAAAACAATACGGCGCGTTTTAGAGTCGTTCAGGTTCAGAGCTTCGCTCAGGTGCCACGATATAGCTTCTCCCTCACGGTCATCGTCCGATGCCAGCCAAACAATCTCAGCCTCTTTCGCTAGCTTACGAAGCTGTGCCACCACTTCTTTCTTATCACTGGATATGACATAGGTTGGCTTGAAGCCATTTGGTATGTCTATGGCATTATTGTCTTTAGGCAAGTCACGCACGTGGCCGAAACTAGACTTTACAATAAAGTCTTTCCCTAAGTATCCTTCTATGGTTTTTGCCTTTGCAGGCGACTCTACTATGACTAAGTTTTTTATCATCCTATGAAATTAGAGGCGATCAGGGCCAAGATTTGCCCCAAAGTTCAAGTTTTTTTTTCAACAATTACAACCCCATCCGTATAAGATAGGTTTAAAACCAAAATTCTAATACTCAAATACGCTCCTAAACACTATACGGTCAGCTTAAGATTATTTATGCAAAGAATTGTACTACTCTGCCGGCACGCCGAAACATATGATCCATTTCCTCTCCAACCTGACTTTGAGCGGGAGTTAACACCCGAAGGTCAGAACCATGCTCGGAATACCGGAAGCTGGCTGCGGGAAAAATATTCCAAAGTTGATGCTATATTAGCTAGTCCGGCCGCGAGAGCAAATGCTACAGCCCGCATTGTAGCAGGGCGTCTATACTTCGACGAAGAAAAGATTAGCTATGACCCTGACCTGTATAACAGCCGTGAGTCACAGCTGTTGAACTGTCTGGGCAACCTGCCTGACCATGTGAAGCAGGTATTGATGGTGGCTCACAACCCCGGTATTACCAGGCTCGTTCGTGAGTTAACGGAGCAACAGCAACTGGGTTACCTGGAGCCTGCTGAAGTAGTGGCAGTAGCTATTGATTTAAAGCACTGGCAGGACATCCATACGAGTACAGGTATACTGCTCAACCACAACACAAAGCAAGTACTGTAGCCTTTTTTGCCTTTCATTTAAATTTTCAGGTTATATATAATATACCTAGTTTAGGGGCATGGCAGGAGTATACTTGCTGTGCAGGCTTAATCAAACCAAATGTATGAAGACGAATGTAGTGGCCGTTATTAACCAGAAAGGCGGTACTGGCAAAACAACTACAACTATAAACCTTGGGAGTGCTTTGAGCAAATTAGGCAAAAAAGTGCTGCTGCTCGACCTGGACCCCCAGAGCAACTTATCATACTCACTCGATATTGCTGCCCCAGAGGCTACACTCGCTGATGTTTTTCAGGGGGAGAAAAGTATAAATGATATTTTAGTAGAGAAGGACGGGTTATGGATTGCGCCGGGTTCTAATGAACTGGTAGATATAGAGATATCCTTGGTGACACAGCCTGATCGGGAGAAATTCCTCAAGCACATGCTAGCCAAGGCTAAAGGTTTTGACTTTATACTTATTGATTGCCCACCTTCTTTATCGGTGCTTACCCTAAATGCCCTTACGGCAGCACAGGAGGTGCTGATTCCCCTGCAAATGGAGGTGCTCACGCTGCAGGGGCTGGGACAGATAATGAATACAGTAGAAAAAGTGCAGAAAACCTTCAATCCAAAACTAAAAATAAAAGGAATCGTAGTTGTCATGTTTGATGTACGGCGAAAGCTGAGCCTGGAGGTGTTGGAGTACTTGCATGAGCATGTAAAAGAGAAAGTGTTCAAGAGCCAGGTGCGCATGAATGTAAAGCTGGCAGAAGCACCTTCTTTTGGCAAAAGTGTCCTGGATTATGATGCTTCTTCTAATGGTGCCAAGGATTACAGAGCCTTAGCTGAAGAATATCTGGAGGCGCAGTAGCTACAATAACTTGATTTTTGATTCTTATACTTTTTTCGCAAATAGTTTAGTAAATTGCATTTGCTATTATATCAACTGCACTGCCCAAGAACACAACACAGTTTGTTCTTGGGCAGTGCAGAAGGTGTAGACAAGACCCATTCCAACCAAACAAAGTATGGCCTTAGGTAAAAATATGAAGTTGAGCAAAGAGAAGCTCATCAGTGATGTGGAAGCCAAAGAAGAAACAAAAAAAGCTCCGAAAGCAAAGGAAGACACGGCTGCTGCGTCAACATCCTTATCTGATGCATCAGCTATTGCTGCTGGGGCACCGGTAACTGATAAGTCAGCTAAACCTGCGAGCTTACCTAAAAAAGATGCTGCCACTCCTAAGGATGTGAAAACAGCTAGACCCGAAAAATTACCTAACAGCCCTGAGTATATCAGCGAGCAGTTAAACAAGGTGCTCTACGCCTTGGATGCCTTCAAGAAAGGTGATGTTTCGGTGCGCCTTACCAAGCAGAACAACGATATTTTCGCCGACATAGCAGAAGCCTATAACTCCATGGTGGAGATGATCGGTGGTGTGGGTGGCGAAGTGTCACGCATATCGAAAGTGGCTGGTGTGGAGGGTAACCTGAAAGCCCGTGCCTCTGCTGAAAATGCATCAGGTTTCTGGAAGGACATGATCAACAACATCAACGGTCTTGTAGATTCCATTGCTGTACCGGTACTAGAAGTAGGCAAAGTACTAAAGAACATATCGCGCGGTAACCTGGGCGAAACTTTCCAGATCCCGGTATCCGGAGACTTTAAGGTGATGGCCGAGACAATTAACCGCACCATCGATAACCTGAACCTTTTTGCAGGAGAAGTGACGCGAGTAGCCTTGGAAGTGGGTACCGAAGGTAAACTGGGTGGCCAGGCAAGTGTGCCGAATGTGGCCGGTGTGTGGAAAGACCTGACCGACAACGTGAACACGATGGCCTCGAACCTGACCAGTCAGGTGCGGGATATTGCCAATGTAGCAACTGCGGTGGCGAAAGGTAACCTTACACAGAAAGTTTCTGTGGATGTACGAGGCGAGTTTGCCCAGCTGAAGGACAACGTAAACCAAATGGTGGACTCGCTGAACGTGTTTGCCGATGAGGTTACCCGTGTGGCACGTGAGGTAGGTACCGAAGGACGCTTAGGTGGTCAGGCAAAAGTGCCTAACGTGGGCGGTGTATGGAAAGACCTGACCGACAACGTGAACACCATGGCCTCGAACCTGACAGCCCAGATGCGTGACATCGCCAATGTAGCGACTGCGGTGGCGAAAGGTGACCTGACGCAGAAAATCACTGTAAATGTAAAAGGCGAGATTGCTGAGTTGAAAGACATCATCAATCAGATGGTGGATTCCCTTAATATTTTTGCCGGTGAGGTAACCAGAGTGGCGCGTGAAGTGGGTACGGAAGGTAAGTTGGGCGGGCAGGCTACGGTGCCAAGAGTAGAAGGCACGTGGAAAGAGCTGACTGATAATGTGAACCTGATGGCCAGCAACCTGACCTCTCAGGTGCGTGACATTGCTAACGTAGCAACCGCCGTGGCGAAAGGTGACCTGACCCAAAAGGTTTCGGTGGACGTGAAGGGAGAGCTAGGTGAGCTGAAGGATATATTAAATGAAATGGTGGACCGACTGAATGTGTTTGGCGCGGAAGTAACCCGTGTGGCACGTGAGGTAGGTACCGAAGGTATATTAGGTGGTCAGGCCAACGTGCCGAATGTAGCAGGTATCTGGAAAGAACTTACAGACAATGTAAACTACATGGCCTCCAACCTGACTAGCCAGGTACGGGATATTGCCAATGTAGCAACAGCGGTGGCGAAAGGTGACCTGACACAGAAGATTACAGTAAATGTGCGTGGTGAGTTAGCTGAGCTAAAGGTAAACATCAACCAAATGGTGGACTCGCTGAATATATTTGCTGACGAAGTAACCAGAGTGGCGCGTGAGGTGGGTACGGAAGGAAAGCTGGGCGGCCAGGCAAGTGTACCAAACGTGGGCGGTGTATGGAAAGAACTCACCGACAACGTGAATACCATGGCTAATAACCTGACCTCGCAGGTACGTGATATTGCTGATGTAGCGACTGCCGTTGTGCGAGGTGATTTAACCCAGAAAATCACAGTGAATGTGAAAGGGGAGATGGCCGAGTTGAAGGAAAATATCAATCAGCTGGTGGATTACCTGAACATTTTTGCTGGAGAGGTAACGCGTGTGGCGCTGGAAGTAGGTACCGAAGGTAGACTAGGCGGACAGGCCAATGTGCCTAATGTAGCCGGAGTATGGAAAGACCTGACTGACAACGTAAACACCATGGCATCTAACCTGACAACGCAGGTGCGAGGTATTGCGAAAGTAGCCACAGGTGTTGCAAAAGGAGACCTTACGCAGAAAATTGCGGTAGAAGCCCGTGGTGAGATAGCAGAACTCAAAGAGAACATCAACTTCATGGTGGACTCGCTGAATATATTTGGTGATGAGGTAACAAGAGTGGCACGTGAAGTGGGTACGGAAGGTAAGCTGGGCGGACAGGCCAATGTGCCGAATGTTGGGGGAACCTGGAAGGACCTGACTGACAACGTAAACTCCATGGCCAGCAATTTGACTTCGCAGGTGCGTGACATTGCCAAAGTAGCGACTGCGGTAGCAAAAGGTGACCTGACCCAGAAGGTATCAGTGGAAGCCTTGGGCGAAATTTTGGACCTGAAGGAAAACCTGAACCAGATGGTTGACTCGCTGAACGTGTTTGCCGACGAAGTAACTCGTGTGGCACGTGAAGTGGGTACAGAAGGTAAGCTGGGCGGTCAGGCCAATGTGCCGAAAGTACGCGGAACCTGGAAAGAACTGACCGACAACGTGAACACCATGGCCAGCAACCTGACTTCTCAGGTGCGTGACATCGCCAAAGTGGCGACTGCGGTGGCGAAAGGTGACCTTACTCAGAAAGTTTCTGTGGATGTGAAAGGTGAACTAGGCGAGCTGAAGGAGAACATCAATCGCATGGTAGATTCCCTGAACATCTTTGCCGGTGAAGTTACCCGTGTGGCGCTGGAAGTAGGTACGGAAGGACGCTTGGGCGGCCAGGCATCGGTGCCAAATGTAGCCGGTGTATGGAAAGACCTGACCGATAACGTAAACACCATGGCGACCAACCTTACAACGCAGGTGCGTGGTATAGTAAAAGTAGTAACCGCAGTATCGAAAGGTGACCTAACGCAGAAGCTGACACTGGAGGCAAAAGGAGAAGTAGCTGAACTGGCTGAAACCATCAACACCATGGTGGTCGACCTGAACCGATTAGCCGGTGAAGTTAGCCGTGTGGCCAGGGTAGCAGGTGTGGAAGGAAAACTTACTGAGCGTGCTACCTTACAAGGTGTAGGCGGAAGCTGGAAAGAGCTTGTAGACACATTGAACGACCTGTTAGAGTCTATTGTAACTCCAGTCTTAGAAGTTTCAAGAGTGGTACGTGGCATTTCAGAAGGAGACCTGACGCAGAAAGTAGAAAGCCATACTGCCGGAGATATACTGGATATGGCCAACGCCCTGAATCTAGCCGTTGACAACCTGAACGCACTACTTGGCGAGATCAACGACTCGTCGCTGGTAGTTGGAGCATCGTCTGAGGAAATGGCTGATAAAGGCTTGGAGATGAATAAGGTGACGCTGGATGTGGCACTTGCGATGCAGCAGATGGCGGAAGGTGCCCAGAATCAAGCTCTTAAAACAGATCAGGCTTTCAAGCTAATCGAGGAGATCATGAAAGCTACGAAAGAGACTGCCAATAGAGCAGAAGTAGTGAACAGGTCTGCAAAAGTAGGTGAGGAAACATCACAGCTGGGTCTTAAAACAGTAGCTGAAGTGGTGAAGAACATGGAAGAGATTTCTAGTTCAGCATCCCTGACTTCTAAAACCATTGAAGTATTGAGCACACGCTCACAAGAAATTTCTAAATCACTAAGTGTGATTACAGACATTGCTGCGCAAACCAACTTGCTGGCCCTGAACGCTGCCATTGAGGCGGCTCGTGCCGGAGAAGCAGGTCGCGGTTTTGCCGTGGTAGCAGAGGAAATCCGAAAACTGGCTGAAGGATCGCGTAAATCAGCAAGTGAGATTGCCACACTGGTAGAAGATGTGAAGAAAGATACTGCTTCCGCCGCAACAGCAATCTCAACCATGGAAGGCCGTGTGTCGAAAGGAAAGAATGCTACATTCGAAGCTTCCGGTGCATTTAAAAACATTGCATCTTCCAGTGGTGAAACGCTGCGTACAGCGCAGGATATCCTTACAGCAACTGAAGTGCAGAAATCATCCATTGGTGATGTGGTGAAGTATGTGGAAGAGGTGGTAGCAATTGCAGAGCAAACAGCATCTGGTACACAACAGGTGGCAAGTACGGCTAAGCAACTGTCAGGGTCGATGCAGGAACTTACTTCATCTTCTCAGAACCTGAATGATATTGCTGCAGACCTCCAGGTAAGTATATCTGCCTTCAAATTGATAGATGGTAACCTGGTTTTCAACAATAGGAAAAACATACTTTCCTATGCTGCTGTTAATCAGCGTAATGAGCGTAATCAAACAGGTAACACCAGGCTTGCAACACGCTCATTGAATACTAAACCAAATGGTTCATTGAAAAGAGGAGACGGTAAAGCGCAGTAATGGCAAAAGAAACTAACAATAAAGCTACTGCAGAGGCTGCTGACATCAATGATAATGCAGCGAAAGCAGCAACGGCAGAAACACCTGTTGCGCCTGCCAAAAAAACATCAACGGTAGAGGCTGCCCAAGAGCAGGTGACATCAGAGATGGTGCATCTTATTGTGTTTAAATTAGGCACAGAAGAGTATGCTATCAAAATTGATCAGGTGAAAGAGGTAACATCTACTCCTGCTGTCACACGCATGCCGCGAACACCTGACTTTGTGAAAGGTGTCGCAAATATACGAGGCGATATTATTGCCATCATGGACATGGAGCGGCGGTTTGGTATCAGGCCAGCTGAACTCCATGAAGGATTACAACCAGATGCCTCTTATACCTTGGTTATAGAAGCAAAAGATTACAGCATTGGTGTAGAAGTAAAGGAAGTGCCGCAGTCGCTCAACTTGTCAGTTACGAAAATTGATCGGGCACCTTCTTTTCTACAGGATGTAAGCATCAGCGAGAATTTTATAGAAGGCATAGCCAAAGTTGACGGGAGGCTGATTATTGTGCTGGATATGCATAAAATTCTAACGCAGGATGAGGTAAACCAGCTCCAAAAAGCTTAACAACAAGAAACTATACTTATAAAGTATGAAAAGAATATTAATCGTAGATGATTCTTTCTACATGCGCACCATGTTAAAGAACATGCTCACAGATGCTGGTTACGAAGTGGTTGGCGAAGCCCCTAATGGACAAACGGCTTTAGAGCTAGCCAAAGAAACAAAGCCTGACCTGGTAACGCTGGATGTAATCTTACCTGATAATACAGGGTTAGACGTGCTGAAAGGGATCAGAGCGGACAATCCGGAGCAGAAAGTTATAATCGTCAGTGCTGTTGGGCAGGAAGTAATCGTAAATGAAGCCATGGAGTCTGGTGCTAAATCATACATCGTGAAGCCTTTCTCTGAGGAGAAAGTCTTGGAGGTGGTAAGTAAAGTGCTGGCCGAGTAGCCGGTTTACTCGCTTACCCTATACCAGCCATCACTGAATTCTAATTGAAAAGGACGTGCAGGAGGAAAGGAAGAAGCTGAAAGTTCTGATTGCTGATAAGTCTAATTATTGTAGGCTAGTATTACAGGATATCATTAGTTCTGAGCAGGATTTAAATGTACTTGATTTAGCTGCAGACGGAGAGGAATTAATGCTGCTCATGTCACGCAACAAACCAGATATGGTTGTGCTGGATTATGATCTACCTAAGAACGATAATTTACTAGCTTTAAAACGCATCTTTAGCGAGCAGCCTGTTCCTGTGATGTTACTAGTGCCAGGCGAACACCTGACCCTTGCATTGCTAAGTCAGGCAGTAGAGATGGGAGTTTATGCTGTCATTTTAAAACCTAGCAGAGGGTTTTACATCAATTACAGAAGTATAGCTGCGGAGGTGCTGAAAAAAGTAAGGGCAGTAAAGGATACAGCTATATACGATGTGCAGCAGCGCCTTTTGCTCTTGCAACAGGAAGTAGTAATGCTACCCAGTCAGGTGCCAGCTTTAAGAGGTAAAAGCCAAACAGCCGATACTGTGATTGTTATCGGTGCTTCTACAGGAGGTACACAGGCTGTAGAAAGTATCCTTGCAAAATTATCAGCAGACCTTAATGCATCTGTTTTAGTGGCGCTGCATCTGCCTGAGAATTTTACCAAGTCCTATACTAATCGGCTGCAGTCTATTACTTCTCTACAGGTAGTGGAAGGACATGAAGGGTTGGTGTTGAAACCTGGAAAAGTAATTGTAGCTCCCGGTGGACGTAACATGGTGGTTAAACCTGTTAAAGTGAAGGCCGCTAATATCAGGATCAGCTTTTCTGATACGGCGCCGACGCACTACGATCAGCCAAGTATAGACTTGCTTATGCAGTCTGTGGCTGAAAGTAAAGTTGTACGGGTAGTGGGTGTCATCTTAACAGGCATGGGAAAAGACGGCACCCAGGGAGCCTCCTGTATTTTAAAGCGTGGAGGTACAATGATAGCGCAGGACGAAGGTACATCCGCAATTTTTGGAATGGCCAGGTCTGCTATTGAGAGCGGATATATAAACAAAGTGTTGCCTTTACAGGAAATACCGCATTTTCTGAATCAGTATGTGGCAGGGCAGCAGCAGGTTAGTATACCTGACAGCGCATATGAAATCGAGAGAACAGGAATATAAAGAAATATTTATTGCCGAAGCACTGGAGTACTATGACGCACTCAACAGGCATATCAGCACATTGGAGAAAAACCCCGACGACGATCAGACGCTGGCCGAGGTTTTTCGTCTGCTGCATAACCTGAAGGCGAACTCTAAGGCGATTGGCTACCTCCAGATCTCAGATGTGTCACATAAACTGGAAACAGCTTTTAGCCTGATCCGGAATAAAGAGCTGACGTTTAGCGAAGAGGTGGTAATGGTGCTCTTTGACGGCATTGATTTATTGGGTGAGCTCATCCACGAAATCGATAATCCTAATTACGGAGAGCCGGATCCGGTACTGTTGCGTAACCTGGATATTATTGTAGATAACCTCTCTGACAGCACTATTGAGCTGGCAAAGGTACAGAAATACAATACCTCCAAAAACCTGTCGCTCTCTGATCTGATTTACATTCAGATCAAAAAGCTGGACCACATGATGAACCTTGTGGGCGAGTTGATGATCGATAGGGACCGCATCATATCAATAGGGCGGGAACTGAATAACGACGAATTGAAGAGCGTAAGTTCTCACCTGTACCGTATTACAGAAGACCTGCAGTACAGTGTAATGGATGCCCGTCTCGTAAACATAGGCTCGTTATTTAATAAGTTTCCACGCATTGTGCGTGATATAGCTGCCGCCGAAAATAAGGAAGTAAACCTGGAACTGACAGGGCAGGATATACAGATAGACAGGAATATCCTTCAGATTATTACCGATTCACTCCTGCACCTGGTTCGCAATGCTATAACGCATGGGCTGGAACAGCCGGATGAGCGTGATAAAAAAGGCAAAGATAGAACAGGAACCTTGCGTCTCAGCGCCCAAAGTGATCGCGATAATGTGCTGATCAAACTGACTGATGACGGTAAGGGTATCGACCTGAAGCAGGTGAAGAGAAAGGCTGTAGAGCGTCAGTTAATATCGCCAGACATGGTTTCTGGCGTAGCCGACAGTGAAGCCTTAGCGTTTTTATTCGAACCTGGTTTCTCTACTGCAAAACAGGTAACAGAATTCTCTGGCAGAGGGGTGGGGCTGGACGTAGTAAAAAATGCGATTGACTCAATTGGAGGTCGTATCAACGTAGACTCAGAAAAAGGGAAAGGCACAACTTTCACGCTACAGCTTCCGACATCAATTGCCGTGAAAGGCGCGCTATTATTTGAAGTAGATGAAATATTCTTTGCCATTCCGCTCATACATACAGAGCAGGTGGTTGCACTAGATAAAGATGAACTACATGAGGTGGGCGATGTGCTCGTTGCCAACCTAAATGGTGAGACCGTAACGGTAGTTTACCTGAACGAACTCCTGAACGCCCCGGAGGGTAAAATGAAACTCGGAGACAAAACCAAGCTGCAAGGTCAAGTGCAGAACATTATTGTTGTGTCCTACAACAACAGAAAGCTTGGGTTAATTGTAGATAAACTGTACAGACAGCAGGATATAGTGGTGAAGCCGTTAAGCAAACCGCTGGACCAAATAGATATTTATGGTGGTGTTACCTTGTTAGGCACAGGCAAAGTTTGTCTTGTTTTAGATGTGCCGGCAGTTACACGCTACTTTATAAGCAGGAGGCAGAGCTGAGATGGGTGGAGAGAGTAAACAAAACGCGACGACTATGATGACGGAACCTCACATAACAGAGTTAGAGCGAGACATTATTAAGGAGATACTTAATATTGGCTTAGCAAGGGCTGCAGATTCATTTGCTGCCATTGCAAAAGACAAAGTTCTCCTGAAAGTGCCCGACATTCAGCTGATAGAGGTGAAGAAACTCCTGAACCTGGTGGCAACCTATGAAAATACGCACGTCATCATACAGTCAGATGTGAAAGGTGATTTTAATGGTGCCACCCTTATGCTTTTCTCTGATGACCACATTGTAAGGCTTTCAGAAGTGTGCCTGGCGATGGTAGAGGTGCAGAAGGGTGAGCTTTCTGTGATGCAGGAATCTTTGTTACTTGAGATCAGTAATATTATTACAGGTGCGATGGTTACACAGATGGCAAATATTTTGAAAGCTAATATCTATGGTTCACCGCCTAAAGCTCCTAAAAGCCACATTGCTGATTCCTTAAAGGACATTCTGGTGCAACACCCTTTGTTTCAGCCCTTGGTTTTTACCGTTATCACACGCTTTACACATAATTCTAAAAGCGTAGAATTGCCGTTGCTGCTTTTCTTCGACTCTAATACGTTTCTTAAAATTCGTGATATCATCCGGACCTTCCAATTAGGTAAAAACGATCTAAAGGAAACAGATTAAACTAATTTGTAGTAAGGATAGCTTGTTCAGGCGCAGCAGTAAATAAAAGGCTTTTACCCCTGCCATTGTGCTTGCTTTCAAATAAGCCATACTTATACAAATGTCGTTACCAAAGCAAAAACTCAGCAGATACGAAATAATCGGTTATGTACTCATAACAGCCGGTGCCATTGTTCTTGTGTGGGGCACCATCAAGTTTAATCTTGTAAAAGAGCTGTATCTGGAGCCTGCCGACCGTGAAGGAGTATTCGGTGAATATGGTGAGTTTATTGGCGGTATAGTCGGTTCTTTATGGGCATTAGCGGGAGTATTCCTATTCTTTGCCACCCTTACGTATCAAAAGCGCGAGTTCGAACTGCAACGGTTTGAATTACACAAGACGCAGAAAATTTTTCAGCAGCAGAATTTCTCTACCCTCTACATCAGCTTTATTCAAAAGCACAACGATATTATAGACTCCCTTACTGCCTTTGATATCAACGAAAGCGCATGGCGGGGTACTAATTTCTTCGTTTTTTTCCAGGAAAAGGTACTCACCTCCTTTGTACAGAAAGTACGCTCTATGGAGGCGGCAGAAAAGAATAAAGAAGACCTGTTGCACCTCTTCGAAGACTATTTTACCTACCACTTCTCCTTTTATTTAAACTCTCTTAACCCTTATCTCAAAAATCTGAGCGTATTGTTTAAGCTAATTCAAAAATACCGTATCGAGGCGCAGGATGAAGGTGAATTCTACAGTTTTATAACCAAAGCCAATTTTACTCAATCTGAGTTGTTTCTTATTTATCACATTGCTGCTTATAATCTACTTAAGGAGTTTAATGCCATAGATAACGCTTTTGATGTTTTTGAAGATATGGTGGAGGAGTATAAAGTAGAGTTTATCGTGGACAGGGAGTTGCAGGCATCATAGTACAACCAGCAATAGAAGCAATTGAAAACCTGCCTGCCAGAAATAAATTTATTTAACACATTAGTAAACAATAGAGTATACCTTTGTACGCAAGTATAACTTTTGATTATAACTGCGGATTTTGTTTTTTTGCCCTCTTATTGTTTTTTTAACTTTCTATACCCGTTGATGAACGCTTTAGGTAGACACATTTTAGTTGAATTTTACGATTGCTCTGCTGAGCTAATGAATGACGTTGTTCACATTGAGAATAGCATGGTTGCCGCCGCTGAAACTGCAGGTGCCACCGTCATTAACAGCACATTTCACCATTTTTCGCCTTATGGCGTTTCTGGTGTAGTGGTTATTCAGGAGAGCCACCTGGCCATACATACCTGGCCCGAATACGGCTACGCTGCGGTAGACCTGTTTACCTGCGGCGATTCTGTTGACCCATGGGTATCCTATAATTATCTTAAAGAAGCTTTCCAGGCCGGCCATGGTTCTTCCATGGAGTTGCGCAGAGGGCAATTAAGCTTGCTGAAGCGCAATGACTTTAACCTGGAGTCGCTTCGTGATCTTTCCCCGAAAACGATAGAAGCAGAGGGTACTATCACGCGTGATGTCTGGTTTACCGAGCGCGATGAAAATATAGCCTTGTCTTTAAAGCATTCCGGAAAGCAACTTTACAAAAAAGATTCTCCTTTCCAACGTGTGGAAATTTACGAAACCCTGGCGTATGGCAATATGCTCACGCTGGACGGTATGGTAATGTGCACACAGAAAGATGAGTATGTGTATCATGAAATGATCACGCATATCCCCATGTTCAGTCATCCTAAGGCTAAGCGTGCCTTAGTGATAGGCGGTGGTGACGGTGGTACTGTTCGTGAGCTACTGCGCCATGAGCAGCTGGAAGAGGTTACGCTGGTGGAAATTGATGCCCTGGTAATAGAAGCCTGCAAGCTGCACCTGCCAGAAACTGCCGTTGCTTTCGATAACCCACGTCTAAACCTGCTGGTTGAGGATGGTATCAAGTATATAAACGACTGCGAAGATGGTCGCTATGACCTGATTATTATAGATTCTGCTGATCCAGTAGGCCCAGGCGAAGGCTTGTTTACAGCCGAATTCTATAGCCAGGTTCACCGTTGCCTGACACCGGATGGCGTTATGATCACGCAATCTGAGTCTCCTCGTTTCAACAGCGGCGTATTTGTAGAAATATACGATACTTATAAGCAAATTTTCGGGCAGGATAAAGTACAATGCTACTTAGCGGCAATACCTACTTATCCAACGGGTACCTGGAGCTTCTCATACTCTTCAAAAGGTAACTCACATCCTTTACAGTTTAACCGAGAAGCAGCAGCTAAATTCTCTCAGGAGCAAGGCCTGAAATACTATAACGAAGAAGTTCATACTGCTGCATTCGCCCTTCCAAACTTTGTGAAACAGTTACTCCAGACTGGTTCGCAGCAGGTAGTGAAATAATTCTTAGCTATCCCATCCGATGACAAGTAAAGAACAGAAAATCCAAAACTTTGACCCGAGTGGTGTAGGTGATGTAAGCGGAGGCCTTTTTGGCCTCCCTTTCACCCTAGAGGAGTCTGAACTAGTGATTATTCCTATGCCTTGGGAAGTAACAGTATCTTACAGCGCAGGTACAGCTGCAGGCCCAAAGGCAGTGAAAGACGCTTCGCCACAACTGGATCTTTTTGAGCCAAATATCAAGGATGCCTGGAAATTAGGCATTGCCATGGAAGATATTTCTGAAGAATGGCAAGCCACCAGCGATACGTTGCGTGAAAAAGCAGAAGCTTATATTAATTGGCTTGAAGCCGGAAGCCCTGAAATCGGTAAATCTGAATACGAAAGTTTACCAGCTGAAGTAACCGCAAAAGGGCAGGAACTACTGCAGTGGTTAAAGCAAAAGGCGCTTACATACCTGGAACAGGGGAAGCTGGTTGGCGTGTTAGGAGGGGACCATAGTACACCGCTTGGCTTGATGCACGCCTTAGCAGAAAAGCATGATGAGTATGGTATACTACAAATAGATGCGCATGCTGATCTTAGAGAAGCATACGAGGGTTTTGAGTTCTCACACGCCTCTATTATGTTTAATGCGCTGAAGCTGCCTCAGGTAAAGAAACTGGTACAGGTGGGCATTCGTGATCTGGCACAGTCAGAGGCAGAGTTAGCAGAGCAATCTAACGGTAGAGTAGCTATTTTTTATGATGCCGTGATGAAGGAGAACCTGTATGCGGGTGACAGCTGGAAAAAGGAATGCAAAAAAATTATAGCACAGCTGCCGCAAAAAGTATACATCAGCTTCGACATTGATGGGCTAGATCCTAAACTTTGCCCTGGTACAGGTACACCGGTGCCGGGAGGGCTGGAGTTTGAACAGGCTATTTATCTGATTAAACAATTAGTTAAATCAGGCCGCGAGATCATAGGTTTTGACCTTTGTGAAGTAGCACCCGGCGAAAGCGAGTGGAACGGAAACGTAGGAGCAAGGGTATTGATGAAACTTTGTAATTGGATGGCTGCTTCACAAAAGCGTTTGGAAGCACAGTTTTAACTAGAGCTTGTTTAAATTTTGTTTTTGCAAGTGAAAGATTAGGAATAGGTTTTGGCAAAGCGGTTTTAGAGCTTCATAGCAGCGCTATGGGGCGAGAAAAGCGTGAAGCCAGGTTCCTTTACACGCTTTTGCAGCGCAAAGGATGAATTTTAAA
>NZ_JBHTLD010000073.1:0-20603 GCF_042678745.1 Pontibacter rugosus
TTTAATAGCTATATACAGATGTTCTCTAACCTTAATCTTACTGAATGGAAACTATCCTCTACGCGATCCCAGCATTCGGACTGGCAGCATTGGTATACACGGGCATCAGGTCTGCCTGGGTAACAAAACAAGCTGCCGGTAACGAGCGAATGAGTACCATTGCACGCTACATTGCAGATGGTGCCATGGCCTTTTTAAAGGCAGAATATAAGGTAATGGCCTACTTTGTGATTATAGCATCCTTATTTCTGGGCTACCTCGGTTACACCGGCGAAAAATCACACCCGCTAATAGTCATTGCTTTTATCATTGGAGCAGTGCTGTCGGCTTTGGCAGGGTTTATAGGGATGCGTATTGCCACCAAGTCCAACGTGCGCACGGCAGAGGCAGCACGTACCAGCCTGCCTCGTGCGCTTAATGTTTCTTTTGCCGGAGGCAGTGTGATGGGAATGGGTGTGGCTGGTCTCGCTGTTCTAGGGCTGGGTTCACTGTTTATCGTTTTTTATTACCTGTTTGTGCAGCGCAATGGTGCAAGCGCCAATGGGGTAGAGATGGAAATTGCGTTGGAGGTGCTGATGGGCTTTTCCCTTGGTGCAGAAAGTATAGCTTTGTTTGCACGTGTAGGAGGAGGCATCTACACCAAAGCTGCCGACGTAGGCGCAGACCTTGTAGGTAAGGTAGAGGCTGGTATTCCAGAGGATGATCCCCGTAACCCGGCCACCATTGCCGATAACGTGGGCGACAACGTAGGTGACGTAGCAGGTATGGGAGCCGACCTGTTTGGCTCTTATGTGGCAACCATTCTGGCAACTATGGTGCTGGGCCGTGAGGTAGTGGTACAGGATAATTTCGGCGGCTTATCACCTATCATACTTCCAATGCTAATTGCTGGCCTCGGCATCGTTTTTTCATTGATAGGGATGCTGTTCGTGCGTGTGAACGAGGGAGGCGATGTACAGGCTGCGCTTAACCGGGGCAACTGGATCTCAGTTATACTTACCGCAGTGGGGGCATACTTTGCCATCCATTGGCTGCTGCCTGAAAACCTGAACCTCCGTAATTTTGATTTTACTTCAAACGGTGTGTTTATGGCCGTGATAGTTGGTTTAGTGGTAGGAGCGTTGATGAGTATCATCACAGAATACTATACAGCTATGGGCAAGAAGCCTGTAAACTCTATCGTGCAGCAATCTTCTACGGGCCACGCAACTAACATTATTGCCGGCCTGGCGGTGGGGATGCACTCTACCGTGCTGCCCATCATAGTGCTGGCGGCAGGCATTGTGCTATCGTACTCAGCGGCGGGCTTGTATGGTGTGGCTATAGCAGCTGCGGGTATGATGGCAACCACAGCCATGCAATTAGCGATTGATGCCTTTGGGCCTATTGCCGATAACGCAGGAGGTATTGCTGAAATGAGCGAACTGCCAAAAGAAGTACGGGAGCGCACAGATATCCTGGATGCCGTCGGAAACACCACCGCTGCTACCGGTAAAGGCTTTGCCATAGCCTCTGCGGCACTTACCTCTCTTGCGCTCTTTGCCGCCTTTGTAGGCATTGCAGGTATCAGAACAATAGATTTATACAAGGCTCCTGTACTGGCAGGGTTGTTTATAGGTGCCATGATACCCTTTATTTTCTCAGCCCTTTGTATTTCAGCCGTAGGCAGAGCAGCTATGTCAATGGTGCAGGAGGTGCGCAGGCAGTTCCGCGAAATACCGGGCATAATGGAAGGAACAGGCAAGCCAGAGTATGAAAAATGTGTGGCTATCTCTACAGAAGCTGCTATTCGTGAAATGATGTTGCCGGGTGCCATTGCGTTGCTCGTTCCGATTATCATTGGCTTTGGTTTTCGGGATGTATTCCCCGATACATCCTCGGCAGAAGTGCTGGGTGGCACGTTGGCAGGTGTAACTGTCTCTGGTGTGCTGATGGCTATGTTCCAGTCAAACGCTGGTGGTGCCTGGGATAATGCTAAAAAATCGTTTGAAAAGGGCGTAATGATCAACGGCGTAATGGAATATAAAGGCTCAGAACCTCATAAAGCTTCAGTAACAGGCGATACAGTAGGAGACCCTTTCAAAGATACCTCTGGCCCAAGTATGAACATCCTCATCAAGCTCATGTCTATTGTATCACTGGTGATAGCGCCGCACATTGGGCTGGAGCAGGAGCCGGCTGTGCCTGTACCACCGCTGGAGCTCGATCAAATCAACCTGAACGAAACCCGTGCCACACCAGCAACCACAGGTATAAGTATAAAGCCTGGTACTGTAGCGCTGTTCGTTGCAAATGCTGTAGTATAAAAGAGGTTGCTGCTAAACTTTATAAAGCCCAACTGATGTGTTGGGCTTATTTTTTAATTATACTACCTTTGTTAGAGTATCAAAGCACGAGATTATGACACCGCGTACCATCACACTTCACGATTGCGAGTTCAGCACCTACATCTATGAGGAGGAAATTATCGCTCGCATTACTATGCTGGCCGAGCAAATAGATAAAGATTACGAGGGGAAGCAGCCGCTTTTTCTGGCTGTACTAAATGGCTCCTTTATGTTTGCCGCCGACCTGCTGAAGCGTGTTTCTATATCTTGCGAAATTTCCTTCATCCGTCTGTCGAGCTATAAAGACATGCAGAGTACGGGCCATGTAAAGGAAGTGCTTGGGCTGAAGGAAGATGTGCAGAACCGCCACGTTATTGTGCTGGAGGATATTGTTGACACAGGACACACCGTACACGGCCTGCTACAGCAGCTGAACGAGCGTAAACCTGCGTCGGTAGAAGTAGCCACACTGCTGATGAAACCGGATTGCCTGCAGCACCCGTTAGATGTAAAGTATGTGGCACAGGCTATCCCCAATGATTTTGTGGTAGGCTATGGCCTGGATTATAATGGCATTGGGCGTAACCTGCGCGATATTTACAAGATCGTATCGTAACCATAAGGTTAAGGCAGCGTTAGCAGGCTTTTAGGGACGTCTGCACATATGCAGCAGGCAATACTTTAAAAAATCACAAATACACTAAATAATCGTTATATTTGCTTTTTATATTTAGCTAGAAGATATGCTTAACATCGTTTTGTTTGGCCCTCCAGGTGCTGGTAAAGGTACCCAAAGTCAAAAACTGATTGATAAATACAGTCTGATTCACCTTTCGACTGGTGACTTGCTTCGTTCTGAGATTGCCGCTGGTTCAACTCTTGGCCTGGAAGCAAAAAAACTGATGGATAATGGCTTGCTGGTACCTGATGAGGTGGTGATAGGCATGATTGAAAATAAGGTTAAAAGCCATCCGGAAGCATCAGGATTTATATTTGATGGCTTTCCGCGCACTGTGCCACAAGCGCAGGGCCTGGATAAACTGCTACACGAAAACGGTACAGAGATATCCTGTATGATAGCCTTGCGTGTGGATGATGAGGAACTGACAACGCGCCTTTTATTGCGTGGCAAAACCTCTGGCCGCCCTGACGATCAGAACGAAACATTGATTCGCAAGCGTGTGCAGGAGTACAATACTAAAACGGCTCCGGTGGCAGACTATTATGCGGGGCAGAATAAGTATTACGCTGTTGATGGCATAGGTGAAATAGAGGCTATATTTAATAGCCTTTGCCAGCATATCGATGCACTAAAGGAAAAGCAGAATAACAGTAAATAAGCATACTTACGCTTACAAATTTTGGCATCAAACAACTTTATAGATTACGTTAAAATATGTTCGCGTTCCGGACATGGTGGAGCTGGTTCAGCTCATTTGCACCGGGATAAGAAAACGGCCAAAGGTGGCCCTGACGGAGGTGATGGCGGTCGTGGCGGACATGTTATTCTCAAGGGCAATTCACAACTATGGACGCTGCTGCACCTGCAGTACCGCAAACACGTAATTGCAGAAAACGGCCTTAGCGGCGGTCCTTCTCACTCTTCCGGTGCACAGGGCAATGACGAAGTGCTGGAAGTGCCCTTAGGTACTATTGCACGTAACGCCGAAACAGGCGAGTTTATGTGCGAAATTACAGAAGACGGGCAGGAAATTATACTTACGCCTGGCGGTAGAGGCGGCTTGGGCAATGCCCACTTCAAATCACCTACTAACCAAACACCGCGCTATGCCCAGCCAGGCGAGCCTGGTATTGATGAGTGGGTAGTGCTGGAACTGAAACTGCTGGCCGATGTAGGTCTGGTAGGATTCCCGAATGCAGGTAAGTCTACCTTACTATCTGTGGTATCAGCAGCTAAGCCTAAAATTGCCAACTATGCCTTTACTACCCTGGCGCCTAACTTAGGTGTTGTGGCTTACCGCGACTATAAGTCGTTTGTGATGGCTGACATACCAGGTATTATTGAAGGAGCCTCAGAAGGAAAGGGTCTTGGAATACGCTTCCTGCGCCATATAGAGCGTAACTCTATGCTGCTGTTCATGATTTCTTGCGAAAGCCCAGACATAGCAGAAGAGTATCAGATATTATTAAACGAGCTGAAAACCTTTAACCCGGAACTACTGGACAAGCAGCGTATACTTGCCATCACCAAATCTGACATGCTGGATGAGGAGTTGGAGAACGAAATGCGGAGTACTTTACCAGAAGAGCTGCCCACCATTTTTATATCGAGTATCACTGGTAAAAACATTACCCCATTGAAAGACATGATCTGGGATTCGCTTAACAGCTAACGGATCTTCCATTTAAAATATAATATCAAGGATCGGTAGCGGCTACAAAGCTTCTACCGATTTTTTTATACTTATAGCCCACCTAATTTTTAGTAAATTTGAATGATACAGCGAATTGAACTGTCATATAAAAGCTGGAACTAAAAACTCGGCTTTGCTGCAGCCGATGGCCGCTAAGGCTTAATTGATGAGGGTAAGCCGACAAATTTTATACTTTTAGAGCATCCCTCTGCAGCACACAGCAAAAAAGAAAACTCAATAGATCAGTTATTCCATCATTCAAAATTGAACCGTGCCATTCTGACACAAACGGAGGTTTGGCAAGTTAATTGACAAGACAATAGAGACTATTCAACCTAACTTTTTTAAGGCATTATGTCAGATAAAGATATTAAAAAGGAGCAGGAGCAAGAAGAAATGAAAGATACTACTGCTAACGCAGCTGCTGAGGCTAACCAGGAGCAGGAAAACGAGACTGCTGGTGAAGACAATCAGGAGCAGGAAGAAATCGGACCTGCTGCAGAATTGGCAGAAATGAAAGATAAGTATGTGCGCTTAATGGCAGAGTTTGAAAACTTCCGCCGCCGCACAGCTAAGGAGCGTTTAGAATTGTCTAAAACAGCTTCTCAGGATGTTTTAGGTGCTCTGTTGCCTGTAATTGATGATATGGAGCGTGCACGTCAGTCAATGGAGGCTAACGTTGATCCGGAAGTATTGAAGCAGGGCTTAGACCTGGTTTTTAACAAACTAAACCAGGTAACGCAGCAAAAAGGCTTAAAACCTATGGACCTGAAGGCTGGAGATGAATTCGACAGTGATACCCAAGAGGCTATCACACAAATTCCGGCTCCATCGGAAGAGTTGAAAGGTAAAATTGTTGATGTAATTGAAAAAGGATATACTTTAAACGAAAAAGTTATCCGATTTGCGAAAGTAGTAATAGGAGCGTAAGCTATGGCTAAGAGAGATTATTATGAGGTTTTGGGTGTAAGCAAGAATGCTGCGCAGGATGAGATAAAGAAGGCTTACCGCAAAATCGCCATTAAATTCCACCCCGATAAGAATCCTGATGACCCTACCGCTGAGGACAAATTCAAAGAAGCGGCAGAGGCGTATGAGGTTCTTAGCGATCAGCAAAAACGCCAGCGCTATGACCAGTTCGGCCATCAGGGCATGAACGGCGGCTTCGGCGGAGGCGGCGGTGGTATGAACATGGAGGATATCTTCTCGCAGTTCGGTGATATTTTTGGCGGTGGCGGAGGCAGTCCGTTCGAGAGCTTCTTTGGAGGCGCTCGCTCTGGTGGTGGCCGACGTACACGCAAAGGCTCAAACCTGCGCATTAAGCTAAAACTCAACTTAGAGGAAATAGCGAACGGTGTAGAGAAAAAAATAAAAGTAAAGCGCTACGTTGCTTGTAGCACCTGCGGTGGAAACGGTGCCAAAAACGGTACCGACATGCAAACCTGTAGCAGCTGCCAGGGATCAGGGCAGGTGCGTAAGGTGGTGAATACCATGTTGGGCCAGATGGTTTCTACAGCTACTTGCCCTACCTGTAACGGCGAGGGCCGCATTGTAACGCATAACTGCGAAGTATGTAACGGTAGCGGCAGAGAGCTTCAGGAAGAGGTAATAACTATAAATGTTCCAGGCGGTGTGATGGATGGTATGCAGCTATCCATGAGCGGCAAAGGCAATGTGCCTGAGCGCGGAGGCGTGCCAGGCGATCTGTTGATCCAGATAGAGGAGGAGGAGCATCCTACGCTGAAACGCGAAGGTAACAATGTCATTTTTGACCAGTACATTAGCTTTGTAGATGCTGCCCTGGGTGCCGAGATTGAAGTGCCTACCATTACCGGTAAAGTTAAAATCAGCATTAAGCCTGGTACGCAAAGCGGGGAAATCTTCAGGCTGCGTGGCAAAGGTATTCAAGATTTGAACGGCTACGGCAAAGGAGATCAGTTGATCCATATTAATGTATGGACGCCAAAGACCCTCAGCAGCGACGAAAAAGCGGTGTTAGAAGGCCTGAGGTATTCTAGCAATTTTGCCCCAAGCCCTGGTAAAAATGAGAAAGGCTTTTTCGATAAAGTAAAAGATTACTTCCAGTAAAAGACTTCCCTATACTATAGTGCTAGCCCGGCTTTCCGATTTTCGGAAGGTCGGGCTTTTACTTTATAGGCATTATATCTGACAGGTAAACTCCTTGATCTGGTTTATACTTGCCTTAGTCGATTTAATATAGGTTGGCGGGTATACTCTATGGCAGAATACTTATATTTGGCTGAACTAAAATCCTGAATCCCTTTGAGCATTCTGAAGATCGACGGCGTAACCAAAACCTACGCCAACCACACAGCCCTCGATAATGTGAGCTTCGAGATTCCCCAAGGCTGCATTTTTGGCTTGTTAGGGCCAAACGGTGCAGGCAAAACATCGCTCATCCGTATTATCACCCAGATTACGGGTGCAGATAGCGGTGAAATATACTTTATGGGCGAGCGCCTGAAGCCAGACCACATCAAAGATATTGGTTATCTGCCAGAGGAGCGGGGCCTTTATAAAAAGATGAAGGTAGGGGAGCAGCTTTTGTACCTCACCCAGCTGAAAGGATTAAGCAAGGCAGATGCAACCGCCCGTATCAAAACATGGATAGACCGCTTCGAAATACGGGAGTGGCTCGACAAAAACATCGAAGACTTATCCAAAGGAATGCAGCAGAAGGTGCAGTTTATTGCCACTGTGCTGCACGAACCAAAACTAATTATACTGGACGAACCGTTCTCTGGCTTCGACCCTATCAATGCCAATTTGATAAAAGACGAGATTCTTGCCTTGCGCGATAAAGGGGCAACCATTATTTTCTCTACCCACCGCATGGAGTCGGTAGAGGAGTTGTGCGATAACATAGCCCTGATTAACCGTGCGCAAAAGGTGCTGGACGGACCGGTAGGAGAGATAAAAGACACCTACAAAACGAATACTTTTCAGGTAATCGGTAACGGACAGCTGATGATCACCTCGCCTGATTTTGAAGTGCTGGAGCAGCATGATAATCACGGCGTGTTCAGGGCGCATGTTAAGTTGCTAAATAATACCACACCAAACGACCTGTTGCGCTACCTGATTCAGCGTGTAGAGGTACACTCATTTATCGAGTTGGTGCCAAGTATAAACGATATTTTCATACGTAAAGTAAAGGAAACACACCATGTCTAAAATCTGGTTGATTGTGCGCCGCGAGTACCTGACACGCGTGCGCAAAAAAAGCTTCATTATCATGACGCTGCTGACGCCCCTGCTGATGGCTGCCTTTATGATTTTACCGGGCCTGATGATTTCTATGTCGGATGAAACGGAAACCGTGATGGTGCTGGATGAGAGCGGCTTGTTTCAAAATAAGCTACAGGATCAAAAAGACCTGAAGTTTATTCCGCTGGCTGGTAACCTCAGCCAAGCTAAAACCATTTACCAGGAGACTGATAACACAGCGCTGCTGTATATCCCGAAAATGTCTATCGATGATCCAAAGGGAATCACCATCTACGGCAAAAAGAACACCAGCATACAAACACAGGTGCGCCTGGAGAATGTGCTGGAGAAAGAGATAGAGAACCAACGTTTCCTTGCCTCCGGCCTTGACCGTGCCACGCTGGATAAGATAGAGGCTAACGTAAAGCTGAACACGATTAACCTGAGTGATGGTGGCGAGAAAGATAACAATGCCATTATCACCTCTATAGCAGGTATTGTGGGTGCCGTGATTATTTACTTCTTTATTTTCCTGTACGGTGTGCAGATTATGCGTGGGGTAATTGAAGAAAAGACAAGCCGTATTGTAGAGGTAATGATTTCTTCTGTGAAGCCTTTCCAGTTGATGATGGGTAAGATAGTTGGTATAGCCGCTGTTGGCCTGACGCAGTTTCTGCTCTGGATTGTGCTTTCCTTTGTAGCGATAACGGCTGTTTCTGCTGCCTTCGGGATAGATGCTGCACCATCGCCTGCTGCCCAGTACGCTGCCGGACAAGCCGCAGCACAAGGCGAGGAAGTGAATGAAGCTGATGCCGCCGCTGCTTCGGTTGATAACCCGGACGATAAAGATGAGTTTGCCAGCACTGTAAGTGATATCCAGCAGAGCGTTGGGAACCTTAATCTGGGGCTTATTTTTGGCTGCTTCCTGTTTTACTTTTTAGGTGGATATTTGCTCTACGGCTCGCTGTTCGGAGCCATAGGTGCCGCTGTAGACAACGAAACCGACACGCAGCAGTTCATGATGCCGATTACCATTCCGCTGGTTATCTCATTTATCATGTCTTACTCCATCGTGCTGAAGAACCCTGATGGCCCGGTTGCTTTCTGGATGTCGATTATACCGTTGACATCACCTATCGTGATGATGGTGCGCATACCTTTTGGTGTGCCAGCTTGGGAGCTGCTGCTGTCGATGGGTTTACTTGTAGCAGGCTTTATCTTCACTACCTGGATCGCGAGCCGCATTTATCGTGTGGGTATTCTGATGTACGGCAAGAAAATCAATTACAAAGAGCTGTCTAAGTGGTTGTTCTATAGAGTATAATTATGAGGTTCTTAGTACCGGTAATGCTGCTTCTTGCTTTGGCTGGATGCCAGCAAAATGTCGACTCAAATGCTGGCTCATCGGCACAGGAGGAGCAGCCGGATTATGCGCTGCTGCAAAAGGAACTGGAAGCGCTGTATGATGCAGACCAGCATGTAAGGGATGTGAATTGGGATTCAATAAATGCTGACCCTACCGTTCAAATGGCTTTCATAGAAAAAATGCGACAGGTAGATTCTACGAACCAATCCAAAATCCTGCCTATACTTGAAAAGTACGGATGGCTTCCGAAAAGCAAAGTCGGAGAGAAGGCTGCAAGTGGTATTTTTTATGTGGTGCAGCACTCTGGCAAGAAGGCGTTAGAGAAATACCTGCCACAGATGGAGGAACTGGCAAAGGAAGGGGAGGCAAGCGGTACAGATGCTGCTATGATGAGAGACCGGTTATTAAAGTTTCAGGGAAAGAAGCAGCTGTATGGTACGCAGGTGGTCAACTATATAAGAGAAGATGGTCGTGCTGCCGTATGGCCTGTGGAGGATGTAGCGGATGTAAACAAACGCAGGGCAGAGGCAGGTTTTGAGTTAACCGTTGAGGAGAATGCGGAAAAGCTAGGTGCAACTTTTGATCCTGATGAAGAGTTGCCAAAAAAACACGTTAGTTTTTAATAAGAGGCTTTATAAGCATACTATAGTATAAAGATAGCCGGCGCCCTAGGTGCCGGCTATTTTTGTTAACTTAGCTTCATAATTCAGATAGAAGTATAGTATGAAACATACCTGGTTCACCCTCTTTTTCTTAACTGTAACAATGTTGGCTATGGCGCAGAAAGATGAAAAGCCTGCTTACCGCCTTTTCACCAAGGATGGCAAGAGTATAAGTTACGGCAAAATGCTAAGTGAGCTTCAGAAGGCGGATGTGGTATTGTTTGGTGAGCAGCACAACGACCCAATCGCACACTGGATGCAACTGGAGCTGGCCAAAGACCTGTACCAGGCAAGGCAGAAAAGCTTTGCTATTGGCGCTGAAATGTTTGAGTCTGACGTGCAGCTGGTGCTGGATGAGTACCTGTCGGGGCAGGCACCAGAGAAAAACTTTGAGCAGGAGTCTCGGCCATGGCCAAATTATGCCACCGATTACAGGCCGGTAGTGCGCTTTGCAAAAGAGCAGCAAATTCCCTTTGTCGCTACCAATGTTCCACGCAGATATGCCGCCATGGTATCGGCGGGTAGTTTAAGTGCTTTGGAAGGAGTATCAGCAGATGCTAAAAAGTATATAGCACCTCTTCCTATAGTAGTAGATATGGAGCTGCCAGGGTATAAGAGTATGCTTGCTATGTTTGGCGGCAGTACACACGGCAATACCAAAAGCCAGAACATTGTGCAGGCGCAGGCTTTAAAAGATGCTACTATGGCACACTTCATATTTGAGCAGGTAAAGCAGGGTAGGCAGGTGCTTCACTTAAACGGCGCGTACCACTCTGATAACTTCGAAGGCATTGGCTGGTATGTAAAGCAGACAAAACCTGATGTAAAAGTGCGTACGATCACCACTGTGCTTCAGCAGGACTTAGCAAAGCTGGCCGAGGAAAATAGAGGAAAAGCTGATTTTATACTTGTGGTGCCGGAGAACATGACAAGAACTTTTTAAGATTCGGAATTTAAAGTTCTGAGTCTTGAGTTATGATTATCCCAGCCTCTCTTCCTCTAAAGATTAGAGCCAGCCAATGCCATTTCTAAGTATAGGCGGTTAGTCTGAGCAATTGAAACAACATACTCTTCTCAAGCTCATCTTGTAGAGAAAAACAAGGCTGGCCGCTTTACCTTTGAGCACCCTTTATGTTGTTTCAGATTTTCAAATGCGAGGCGGGATTTTAAAATCTGCATACCTACGCAAGTTAAAAACTTGTCTCATGTACAGCCACAAGTTGCGCTAACGCTAAACTTGCGTCATGGTTAGTCACTTCAGCTGTTGCTGCTGTTGTGAAAGTATAAGTTTCATGACTGAAATATACCCCCTCCCCAACCCTCACATAAAAAAGGGGAGGGAGTCTAGCTGAAGAGAAGGAAAAGATATTTTATAGCAAAGGCAGCACTGATTCCCAGTCTTTCCGTTGAGCGCCTTGTAGGTTTCCGGTGCCGCGGGAGCGGCAGCCGTTAGGCAGGAAGGCTACACAGCGCGATGCGGTTGTAGAGGGCCCCTACCCCAGCTGTGAGCACTCCAAAGCCAAAGGTGAAACATTAGGTATGTGAGAGCTAGAGGATGAGCAGTGGCTAGAAAGAACAGCTTGGCTCAAGCTGTGGAAAGAAGTGGCTATGGAAGTGTAACAAGTGCTGATATCAACACAAGTGGGCCCTTACTCCAGCATGTAGAAAACACATAGCCGCCGCTGTACAGGTATGCCTTTCCAAGCCAGTTGAGCTACAAGCACAACATCATAGTAGGACACGAGTTGAAAACTCACGGCAGCGGATGTGCTAAAAAAAGCAGAGACAGTTGAGGATACAATAGTCCGATTATGCCAGCTATTAACAGAATTTTCTTAAAGCAACAAAGCCCAGCTTCACAGCCGGGCTTTGTCTATCATAAAAGAAAAAAGGTCTTTTAAAATTACGCAGAGAAGGAGCTACCACAACCACATGTGCTGGCAGCCTGAGGATTGTTGAAAGTGAAGCCACGAGCGTTCAAGCCATCCTGGAAATCTACTTCCATACCCATCACATACATACCATGCTTCTTGTCCATGATCAGGTTCACGCCATCCAGCACAAACACCTCATCAGAATCTTTTGGCTTATCAAAACCAAGCAGGTAAGACATACCAGAGCAACCACCACCTTGCACACCAACGCGCAGGCCATACTCAGCTGGTACATTCTTTTCGTTCAATATATTTTTAACCTCTTGCAAGGCTTTTTCAGTCAAAGTTATAGGTGCAGTTTTAGTTTCTGTTGCCATAGTATAAGAATTAATATTTGTAGCCACAAACTTACGTAATTATATGCAAAAATGCTTCGCAGGTTTCGTTGTACTTACTAAACAGGTAAAGCTATAAAATGATTCATGTATCCTAAATTAATTTTTTACGATATTTATACTTTCAAGATAATCCACCATGGCTGACTTCTTTGCTTTACTAATTGAAATATTGAAACTCATTTTGCCTGCGCTGGTGCTGGTGGCAGGAGCTTATTACCTGCTGCAAAAGCATTATGAACGCGAAGACCGGCTGCGTGCAGTGCCAACAGGAGGGAAAAGTACTGAAGTGGTACTGCCAATACGGCTACAGGCTTACGAGCGCGTAGTACTGTTGCTGGAGCGAATTACGCCAAGTAACCTGTTGCTGCGCGTGAGCGCGATGGGACAAACGGCAGCGGAGTACCATCGGGTGCTGATTGCGGAAATCAGGAACGAGTTCAGCCACAACATGTCGCAGCAGGTTTATATGAGCGAGCAGGCTTGGCAGCAGGTTAATCTGGCTCGTGAAGAAGTAGTTAACTTGATCAATAAAAAGTTTCAGGAATTGCCAGAAGGAGCAAGAGGTACGGATTTAGCAAAGCGCGTGCTGGAAAGCATACTGACAGCTGAGCAAGACCCCACTGCCCGTGCCTTAAACTTTGTGAAGCAGGAGATCAGGCAAACTTTTTAAGTTCGGAGCCAAGCAGTCCTGAACGTGCCCCTTACATTACTGCTGCCATAGTAAAGCCAACCTCACACGCTCTTTAACTTTCTAACTCGGCTAGTTTGGTAAGCAGCTGTACTACCTGCACTTCGCTGTGCGCCGGAAAGTTAGCAATGCGTATTTGGCTTTCTTTATACTTGCCGTAACCGCTGCCAACTTGCATATCAAAAGCTGCTAAATGCTTGTTTACTTCTGAGGCAGGCATAGTAGAGTTAGCTACTATGGTTGTTTTAGAACGATGGTCTGGATTCTCAACGGCAGGAGAGAAGATGTTGCTACTTTCCAGGTAAGTATAAATTTGAGCTGCTTTCGAGTCTGTTTCCCGCCTGATGGTCTCAATACTTTTGCTGTTCATGTCTTCCAGCACCTTGCTCAGCAAGTATATATTGAGCACATTCGGTGTTTCTACGGTCTGGTTTGCCTGAGCTTTTTCTAGCAAAGACGGCAGCATGTGGTAAGAGCCAATGGAGTGACCTTCTGCAAGTATAGCCTCTGCTTTGGCCACGCATCTTTCATTTACCAGCCACACACCCAGACCAGCAGGCAAGCCGAAGCATTTCTGCACCGAGAAGTATACTGAATCAACTTTAGAGAAATCAAAGGCAGGATAGGGCAACGATGATACAGCATCGACATAAATCAAAGCATCAGGCGCAGCTTTTTCTTTGAACCGGTGTATTTGCTCCACAGGGATACAAGCCCCGGAACTGGTTTCGTTCTGAATCAGTGCAATCAGCTCCGCAGATTCAGGTATTTCTATATTTTCCACGTGGAATCCCTGGCCGAATGGTACCTCATGCTGCTGAGCTTTGCGGCCAAGCTCCTGCGCTGTTTCATAAAAGCGCTTCGAGAAAGAACCATTTACCAGGTGAAAGCTCTCTTTGCGCACATTGTTCTGTATGGCGCGTTCCCATACTTCTGTAGCTGAGGCCACAAACAGCACCTCATAATTATCCGGTAACTGCAGCAACGTTCTCAACCCTGTTACTGCACTGGCATAGATCTCCTGAAACTGTTTGCTACGGTGCGAAATGCTGCCAATCTTCTGCTGCATTGCCTCCTGCATGTGCTGTGGCACCGTTGGGTATAACTCTGAGGGGCCAGGGGTGAAGTATACTTTGTTATTCATGGGACTGAATGATGTTTTATGGCAATTTAAGCACATTAGCGTAAGCAGACGCTTGCGCCAATTTTAATAAAGCATTCTGAATTTTATAGTATGTGGCACCTGGCGCATGTCCTGCACTACCTGCTTATCATATATTTTGTCGATGTCGGTGATGACGTAGCCTACATGTTCGTTCGTTTTCAGGTATTGGCCCAGAATGTTTACATGGTTTTTAGCGAGCACCTGGTTAATGTTAGCCAGTACGCCCGGCACGTTGGCATGTATGTGTATAAGGCGGTGTGCGTTCTTAAGTTCGGGCAACTGCAGGTTAGGGAAGTTAACGCTGCCGTAGGTATTGCCGGTGTTGATATAATCCATGATGCGGTTAGGGACAAAGTTGGCAATATTTACCTGCGCCTCTGAGGTGCTGCCGCCAATGTGCGGTGTCAGGATCACGTTAGGCAGGCCTCGCAGCTCACTCTCAAAGGGCTCACTGTTGGTAGCTGGCTCTTCCGGAAACACGTCTACTGCCGCGCCACGCAACTTTCCTGACTTCATACTTGCTACTAAAGCATCCAGGTCAACCACATGGCCACGGCTCAGGTTCAGGAATATGGTCCCCTTCTGCATAGCAGCAAATTCCTCTGCTCCAAACATATGCTTGTTGTCTGGTCGCCCGTCCACATGCAGTGTTACAATATCTACTTTCTCTAAGAGCTCCTGCAAAGTGCTGCACTTACGCGCGTTGCCCAATTGCAGCTTCTCTACCACATCATAATAGTATACTTCCATGCCCATGGCCTCAGCCAGTACAGAAAGCTGTGCACCAATGTTGCCGTAGCCTACTATGCCCAGTTTCTTATCGCGTACTTCAAAACTGCCTGCCGCAGATTTGTCCCACTCACCCTGGTGCAATTTGTTGCTCTTGCCAATAACGCCACGGCTCAGCATAATTATCTCGCCTAAGGCTAGTTCTACTACGCTGCGGGTGTTGCTATAAGGCGCATTAAAAACCGTTATACCTGCCTCCAAGCAAGCATCCAGGTCTATTTGGTTCGTGCCGATACAGAAAGCCCCAATGGTCATCAGGCGGTTAGCTTGCTCTAAAACCTTGCGAGTTACCTGTGTTTTGCTGCGTATGCCAAGTATAGATACATCTTTTATCTTCTCGCACAGCTCCTTCTCACTTAATGCTCCGCTTGCCGTTTCTACCTGATAGCCTTCTTTCCGAAACAGCTCTACTGCCTGCGGGTGCACATTTTCAAGCAAAAGCACACTGATGCGGTTTTTAGGGTATGATATGGCCATCGGTAACTTATTCTGGTATAAAAACTCATCCAGGCTCGGAGCAATATGCTCCGCCTTTGCCACCACACTATCGCGTACTACATTTTCAGTGAAGGCGTAAAACCTGTTTGCCAAGCCTGCCTCTTTTATCTCGTAGTCTGTGTAGCCATCGCCAATCACGTATACATCGCCGGGAAGGGCTAATTGCTCCAGCAACTTAATTTTGCCTTTGTCCATACTTAGCAGGTTCTCCTTGTCAAAGTTGGTAAGGTTGCCCTGCTCATCCTGTGTAAAGGTATTGGCATAGATGTTCTCTTCTTTTATGCCATATTCTGTTACAATAGGTGTGATAAATTCTTTGAAGCCGCTGGAGACAATGTAGATTTGGTCAGCATACTCTTTCAGGAAATCCTTATTGCGGCGTATAGAGTCAGATACTTTCTCTTTTAGCCTGCTGATGAGCTGCGGCAGGTGGTTTTGGTGTGCCTGCAACAACTCCAGGCGCTTAGCCAATCCTTCGGCAAAAGAGCTGTTTCCAGACATGGCGCTATCCGTTATATGCTTTACCTGCTCCAGTATACCTTCCTTGTCAGGGTGGTTTTGCAGCGAGATTAAACCTAATTCGTCAAGGGCTTCTACTTGAGTAAACGTGCTGTCAAAATCTATGATGTAGTACTTGTCTTTGCTCATGCTAAGGTATGGCTTGGGGTGGCAGAAGTAAATCAACCTAAAAGGTATAAAAAAAGAACCGGCTACGTAACAGGTAGCCGGTTCTTTTTTTATTTATGGTGATACCTATGCTAAAGTACTGCCAGTTGCTCGTTAATTGTGCGCTGGTATATTTCTTCGTACAAAGGCACGATCTTATCTACATCAAATTCATGCGCCCGCTTTAGAGCATTCTCCTTGAACGTTGGTAGATTATCATCATGCAATACATGCAGGGCGTTCTGTACCATTTCGTCTACTGCACCCACTGGACTAACAAAACCGGTGACACCATCAATATTAAGCTCAGGTATACCTCCTGCGTTAGATGATATCACAGGCACTTCACAGGCCATTGCTTCCAGGGCAGCCAGACCAAAACTCTCTTTCTCTGACGGCATCAGGAAAAGGTCAGCGATAGACAAAACCTCCTCCACTGCCTCCAGCTTTCCTAAAAAGCGCACATCCTGAAAGATACCCAGCTCGCGGCATAGCTTCTCCATCTTAGGACGGTCTGGCCCGTCGCCAACCATCAGCAGCTTGCTAGGTATTTGCTCGCGCACTTTTGCAAAAATGCGGATGACATCTTCCACGCGTTTTACGCCCCGGAAGTTAGAAGTATGCACCAGCAGCTTCTCGTTGTTGGCGGCAATAGCCAAACGGAAATGCTCCTTTTTCTGGCGTTTGAATTTCTCGAGGTTAATAAAGTTCGGTATTACCTGAATATCCTTCTCAATCTGGAAGTAGTCGTATGTTTCTGCCCGAAGGCTATCCGATACAGCCGTAACGCCATCAGACTGGTTGATGCTGAACGTTACGACAGGTTCAAAAGAGGCGTCTTTGCCGACCAGTGTAATGTCGGTGCCGTGCAGGGTAGTGATGATTGGAATATTAATTCCTTTCGTACGCAGAATCTGCTTTGCCATAAACGCAGCAGACGCATGCGGAATGGCATAATGCACGTGCAGTACATCCAGTTTTTCGAACCGTACAATATCCACCATCTTACTTGCCAGTGCCAACTCATACGGAGGGTACTGGAACAGCGGGTAAGAGGGAATGTATACTTCGTGGTAGAAGAGGTTCTCGCTGAATATATCAAGACGTGCAGGCTGGCTGTACGTAATAAAATGCACTTTATGGCCCTTTATTGCCAGGGCTTTGCCAAGTTCGGTGGCTACTACGCCGCTACCGCCGAAGGTTGGGTAACAAACTATACCAATTCTCATAGTTACGGATGTGATACAAAACAACAAGTGCAGCTAACTTTTGTTGCTGCACTCGCTAAACTACTCATATTATTTTATGTTTTTGGCACCATGGCTTTATAAACCACGTCGTGTATTCGGGTGCGGATATTATACTTCACCAGTTTGGTATTGCCTGCATCAGGGTACACCCTGTTAGACAAGAAGATATAGATCAGCTTGTTTTCCGGGTCTGCCCAAGCAGCTGTACCTGTAAAACCTGTATGGCCGAATGTGGCGTTAGAGGCCATGCTGGATGTAGGCCCGTTACCGTCTATAGCTGGCTTGTCCCAGCCAAGGCCACGGCGACTATCTTTAAACTGCTGCTTTGCAAATTCTGAAACTACATCCGTAGTAAAGTAGCGGTGCCCGCCATAGTTGCCGTTGTTCATGTTCATTTGCATGAGTACAGCCAGATCATTAGCATTAGAGAATAAGCCTGCATGTCCACCAACACCTCCCATCATAGCTGCTCCCTGGTCATGTACCGTGCCCCAGATCAGATTCTTGCGGAAGTAGTTGTCATCCTCAGTAGGAACAAGGCGCTCACGCGGGTGCTTGATTAGTGGGGTGTAGGTAAGGGTGCTAAGCCCTAAGGGAGCATAGAAGTTCTGATCCAGAAACTCCTCTATCGGTTGGTTCAGCATGGTTTCTGCCACACGTTTCATGATATAAAAGCCAAGGTCGCTGTAGGCATAGTCGTAGCTGCCGCCTTTCGGCTTGTCGCGCAGGGCAGATTTAACTGTCCAGGTCCACAGAGAATCCTCCATAGAATTTATAGAGTAGACGCCCGGTATTACCTGGTTGTCATAGCTGCCTTTTTGTGTACTGGCGTAGTAAGTATCTTTTAACTTTTTGTTATCGATGGTTTTTTGCCATGTGGTGATACCCGGTCGCAAACCAGCCTGGTGAGACAAAATATCGCGCATCACCAAATTTGCTTTGTTGGTGCCTTTCAACTCGGGTAGGTACGTAGCAAGTTTTGCATCAAGGTTTATTTTACCCCTGTCTTTCAAAAACATGATAGCCTGCAGCGTTGCCGCAACCTTTGTGATGGAAGCAATGTCATAAATGGTATTGTTTGTCACTGGCTTCACGGCCTCATAAGTATAGTGACCATAGGCTTTATTGAATACTACAGTGCCGTCTTTTACCACCAGCACCTGGCAACCCGGTGTTGCGGCATAAGCAATGGCTTCCAGAGCAATATTGTCTATCTGCTTCAGCACTTCTGAGTCCATGCCTACACTTTCAGGTACGCCATACTTCAGGCGGCCCAGCGAAGCTGTTGGTAAGCCAGTACCGGCTGTATACTTCTTCGTAGCCGAAACAGGCAGTTTACCTTTGGCAGTTCGCGCTCCGAAAATCACCTGCGGTACCAGCGACTGCGAAATGGGGTTGTCTTCATACCCGCACAGCAACCAGTTGCTGCCTTCAAAATACTGTAGGCTGTACGCATTGCCTAATACAGCAACAACCACTTTTTTCTTTGTATGATCCTGCAGGTACTTGATAAAGGCACGGGCACTTGTTCCGATACCAAAGTTTTTGGCAGGAGTAAGGTTCATGTTATGAATACTAACTACCACCAGGTCATTATCCTTCAGCTTAGGAATGAGGTTCGTGAAAACAGAGTCTGGCGCATAGCGGTTCGGCACACTGAATTTGTTTACCGGCGCATAGTTGCCTAACGTTTCCTGAAATACGTTTCCTGGTGATATCCCTATGGCCACCGAAGCTATACTTAATGTATCCAGGTTGCGGAAGGGCAGCAGGTTTTCTTTATTTTCTACTACGGTAACGGCATGCTCAAACAGTTGCTCCTGCACAATAGAACTTACCGGACGATCTACTTCCTTTTGCAGGTTTGCCAGTTTCACCGGCTCATAGCTGTTCAGGCCGGTCCAGTATTTGGCCTGCAATATTTTGCGTACCCGCGCGTCTATTTCTTCCTGCGTTATAAGTTTCTGCTGTACAGCATCAGCGATTTTAGTTACGGCTGTCGGCACATCTTCCGGAAATAGCAACACATCGTTACCAGCCAGCAAGGCTTTCAGGTCTACCTCTCCTGGCTTGTAATAGCGGCTTACGCCTTTCATGTTCAGGGCATCTGTAAACACCAGCCCTTTATACTTCATCTTGTCTTTCAATAAACCAGTTACAACAGGTTTAGAAAGTGTTGTGGCCAGGTTACGGGTAGAGTCGATGGCAGGCAAGTATAAATGGGCTACCATTACGCCCATTACACCAGCATCAAAAGACTGTTTAAAAGGATAGAGCTCTACATCTGTCAGGCGCTTCATGTCATGGGTAATGACCGGAAGTGCCAGGTGAGAGTCTGTATCGGTATCGCCATGGCCGGGAAAATGCTTGGCTACGGCAATTACACCATGGTCTTGCAAACCACGGATGTAAGCAATACCGCGGCGGGCCACTTCTTCTTTTGACTCACCAAAAGAACGGCTCCCGATTACTGGGTTGTTTGCATTGTTGTTTACGTCCAGCACAGGGGAGAAGCTTACGTTTACGCCCATGCGCTTCATCTTTAAAGCAATTTCACGCGCCATCAGGTATACGTACCGGTCGTCGTCCATGGCACCTAAGGTCATTTGGCGGGCAAAGTGCATGCTGCTGTCCAGGCGCATGTCCAGGCCCCATTCGGCATCCATCGCTACAAGCAAAGGTACTTTGGCCTGTGCCTGAAAACGGTTAGTAAGCGTTGCCTGCCTTACCGGGCCGCCCTGCATAAACATAACACCGCCAATGTTGTAGCGGCTTACCAGCGTATCAATTTCACGGAAGTGCTTTTCGTTTTTGTTTGAGTAGGCGGCAACCATAAACAGTTGCCCAATGCGTTGAGCAGGGGTAAGAGTAGCCATTACGCTGTCGACCCATTCTTTCTCCTGCGGGTTAACAATGATTTCTTCTGATGGTTTTAACGACATCAGAGAACCCATTCCAAGGAAAATAAGAATCAACAACCCTATACTAAAACTCTTCAACATCCTGCGCTTCTATTTTATTATAATTGGAACAACCCGAAATTAAGCCTAATTTTGCAAAAGGCGGTACGGTAAAATCAGATTCTTTAAAAAATCTGAGACCAGCACCGCCGCCAGCTGATTTATAAGCGTGGTGGAGAACCTGCTCATCTACCTGCAGCTAACGTGGCCTCAAGTATAGCCCTCTGTGCTATCGCCACTTGCCCCAGCTTTTATATATTATTCGCTATACTTCATTAGACGGAAAAAATAGCGATGCAGTTGACTAAAATCAGTCTCTTTAGCTGAATCCGTCTGTAAAATAGTAAATAATTTTAT
>NZ_JBHTLD010000074.1:0-20580 GCF_042678745.1 Pontibacter rugosus
ATACTTATATTTAAAGATAAAGGTTGTAAAAATGTCACCTTCTTCAATAAAAAAGATTTGTTATACCTGTAAGTTGCTTAACTGTTGTTAATTAACGGCTGCTCCATTAATTTTGCACAGCAGTTTGATATGAATCTCGCTACTGCTTCTGTAGTATTACATTACAAGCCTTGTGCCAAATTCAACTAAAACTACAATCACCTGATTATCAATACCTATACAAAATACACAAAGCTTACTTATTCCTACCATGGGAATAACAACAGCTACATATTCCCAACACAGGAACAGCTACAGAAAGTATGGCGCTGACTTTATTTTTATAACAGGAGCAAACAAAACCGAGTGATGTCTTTGCCTCGTAAGTAGTATTTCGCTTATTGTTGATAACAAGCATAGATTTAGGTATTTTAAACTTATCCTGACTGATGTGGGTTTATTAAAAATATAGCTCTAATTTTGTAACACACTTTAAACTTTAATGATATGGGTATCACCAACATTTTCTTGTTTCTAGGAGGCCTGGGAGGTACAGAAGTTATCCTGATCCTGCTTGCGATCTTATTGCTTTTCGGTGCTAAACGCATCCCTGAATTAGCTAAAGGTCTTGGCCGCGGCATCCGTGAGTTCAAGGACGCCACCAAAGAGATCAAAAATGATATCGAAACTTCCGTAAAGGACGACAACACCACTGCTAAGTAATAATTCAGAAACTATATAAGGTAGCAACACCATGTGCCTTAACACTGTTTTCCTTTTCCTGGGGGATCTGGGAGGAGGAGAAATGCTGGTTGTAATGACTGCATTCCTATTATTGTTTGGTGCCGATAAAATTCCGGGTGTGGCCCGCTCTTTTGGCAGAGGCATTCGTGAATTTAAAGACGCAACAAACGAAATCAAAAACGAACTAGAGCAATCCATCAAAGACGACCCTAAGTCCAAAAAAGATTGAGACAGTATAACTCGCTACGCCAAATCCGCACCGATATAGCCAATGGGCAAGTATCGTGCAGACAGTTGGTAGAACACTACCTTCAGAACATAAAGCAGAAAGCCCAACTGAATGCTTTCCTCGAAACATTTGATGAGGAGGCTTTTGCGCAGGCCGATGCTGTTGATCAAAAGCTTGCAAACGGCACAGCCGGAAAACTGGCAGGTATGGTAATAGGCATAAAGGACGTGTTGGCCTATAAAGGCCACAGCCTGCAAGCCTCCAGCCAGATCCTGAATGGTTTTAAGTCGCTGTATACGGCTCCTGCTGTACAGCGCTTGCTTGAGGCCGATGCCATTATAATTGGTCGCCAGAATTGTGACGAGTTTGCCATGGGTGCTTCCAACGAAAACTCATCTTTTGGCAATGTGCTTAATGCAGATGCAGAAGACAGAGTACCGGGTGGTTCTTCGGGTGGTTCAGCAGTAGCTGTTCAGGCTGATTTATGCCTGGCTTCTATCGGCTCCGATACTGGCGGCTCTGTGCGCCAGCCAGCTTCTTTCTGCGGCGTTGTGGGGCTTAAACCAACTTATTCCCGCATATCACGCTATGGCCTGATTGCCTATGCTTCTTCTTTTGATCAGATTGGCTTCATCACCAAAAGTGTAGAAGATGCTGCCCTGTTGCTAGAAGTAACTGCCGGGCCAGACGGAATGGACAGTACAGCTAGCCAGCGCGAGGTTCCAGCTTATAGCGAGTTACTACAAGCAGACAAAAAGTATAAAATCGGGTACATTCGTGATTGTTTTGAAAGCGAAGGCCTGGATGCTGAAGTAAAAAACGCTATCCTGAATGTAAAAGATATGCTGAAGGAAGCTGGCCACGATGTAGAGCCGGTAGAATTCCCATACCTGGATTACATGGTGCCTAGCTATTACATCCTGACAACCGCCGAAGCCAGCTCTAATTTGGGCCGTTTTGACGGAGTGAAGTATGGCTTCCGATCAGACAATGCTACAGACCTTACTTCTCTGTACAAAAAGACCAGAGCCGAAGGCTTTGGCCCGGAAGTACAGCGCCGTATTGTGCTTGGCACTTTTGTGCTCAGTGCAGATTATTACGATGCTTATTATACTAAAGCACAGAAAGTAAGGCGCTTAATAAAAGAGAAGACGGACGAGTTGCTTCAGGCATATGATTTTCTTATCTTGCCTACTGCTCCTACCACAGCCTTCAAGCTTGGAGAGAACACAGCAAACCCGTTGGCAATGTACCTGGCCGATATATTTACGGTACAGGCCTCTTTAGCTGGTGTTCCAGCCATCTCTATACCAGTTGGCCGCGACACTAACGGTATGTCCATCGGGTTGCAATTAATGACTCGTTCTTTTGAGGAGCCTCAATTATTGGCTTTCTCAAACTATATCATGGACAAGATAACCGTTGAAGCATAAACTTTATCATGACCTACAGTAAGTTCTTTACATTGCTTACGGCTATGGCCGGCAGCATCTGGACCATTAGCGCCAGTGCTACCAGCCATAGCCGTTTGCATGAAACCCCACTGGCTCAAATCACAGACTCGCAAAATCCTAAAGGCGACACCACTTTGCTCTCTCCTGAAGAACTGGCTTTGATGGTAGAAATTATTCCGAATGAGCCAAACGAGTTGATTGCAGATCGTTTAACCTGTCTGGAATCTGAGATTCCGCTGGTGTTTAATGATTATGTAAGGAACTTTGTTGATTACTTTACCATTCGCAACCGCAAGTATACGCGCACGATGCTGCAGCGCGAAAATGTATACTTCCCGCTTTTCGAGAAATATCTTGATAAGTATAACATGCCGGATGAGCTAAAATATTTGGCTATTGTAGAGTCAGGCCTATCTCCAAAGGCGCAGAGTCCTGTGGGTGCTGCTGGCTTATGGCAGTTTATGAAGCCAACGGGCCATGAGTATGGCCTCGGGCAAACATCTCACACAGACGAGCGCCTGGACCCTGAAAAATCTACAGATGCGGCACTGCGCTTTCTGCGTCGCCTGCACAACTACTACGGCGATTGGGAACTAGCATTAGCGGCTTATAACTGTGGACAGGGCAACGTAAACAAGGCTATTCGTAAAGCCGGAGGAGGCAAAAAAACCTTTTGGGAGATATTCCCATACTTACCCCGCGAAACCAGGGGTTACGTACCAAGTATGACAGCCGTGCGTTACGCGATGCACTATGCAGGAGAGCATCATATTTTCTCTGATTCTATACTTTACGAGCCCCAAGTGGAATACCTGGAAGTAAAGCAAGCGCTGGATGTGGAAAAACTTGCAGCAGAATTACATTTGACTTCTGCTGAATTGATGGCGCTAAACCCGGAACTAAAGAAAACGTCTCTTCCAGATAACATGCGCAATTATAAGTTGCGTATTCCGGCCACTCGTGCTGCCTTGCTTGCCAGTGCGAATGACAAGAGCTGCATTTTAATGGCAGCTGCCCCTACTCCACCGCAAGCAAAGGAGCACACGCCTATGCTGTTAGCAGCAGTGAAACAAGAAGCTGAACCTGATAAAACTGAAGCTTCGGCCGAGGTTGAAAAAACAACTTACATTGTGCAGCGGGGCGACAACCTGACACAGATTGCCAACCGACACAACGTTACGATAGAGCAGTTAAAAGAGTGGAATGGCTTGGCCGGTAACAGCCTGATGCCAAATCAAAAATTACAGGTGCTACAGCCTGTACGCACTGAGCCTGCTGCCACACCTGCCTTACTGGCTTCTGCCAAAACTGATACCAAGCCTGCTGCCGGTAAGCCATCCTTGCAAAAGCAAGAGCAGCTTATTTACCATGTGCAGCCAGGGGATACGCTTTGGCAAATTTCACAAAAGCATAATGGCATTCCTGTAGAGCAAATTAAAAAACTGAATAAGCTTAAAACAAATGCCATCAAGCCTGGTCAAAAGTTGATTTTAAGCTAAAACATGATCTTATAAGCCACTCTAAAGCACCTTCTGCACAAGAAGGTGCTTTTTCATTTTCAGGAATAAAGACATCTCCTCATGTTAAAAAAACCTTAAATTCTGCCTGCATAAGTATTGCACCCCTTATCTTTGGAGGCTCAACTTTGGATTAACGGTAATTTCTTGCAAAATTGGTCTTTAACCAGCTTTAGTTGGAAAAACTAAAGCTACCTGTTGGCCAAGGTGAGCAGAGCCACATTACACACAAAACCAGTATGATTAAAGTAAACAGAGAAGACGCCCTAAACTACCATATGGAGGGCAAGCCTGGTAAGATTGAAGTAATACCTACTAAAATGGTAAGCACACAGCACGACTTGGCGCTAGCTTATTCTCCGGGTGTTGCCGAGCCCTGCAAAGAAATTTACGCAGACAAAGACAATGTTTATAAATATACTGCCAAGGGTAACCTGGTAGGAGTAATATCGAATGGTACAGCTGTACTCGGCTTGGGCAATATTGGCCCGGATGCCTCTAAGCCCGTGATGGAAGGAAAAGGCGTACTGTTCAAAAAGTTTGCAGGTATAGATGTTTTTGACATCGAAATAGATTGCAACGACCCTGAAGAATTTATTCGAATCGTTAAATCGCTGGAGCCAACTTTCGGTGGTATAAACCTGGAAGATATCAAAGCGCCTGAAAGCTTCAAAATAGAGAATGCTTTAAAGGAGCAGATGAATATTCCGTTGATGCACGACGACCAGCACGGAACAGCCATTATCTCAGCTGCCGCCCTGCTAAACGCACTTGAACTCACGAACAGGAAGATTGGTGACATCAAAATGGTAATAAACGGTGCCGGAGCTGCTGCCATTGCCTGTACAAAGCTTTACATAGCGTTAGGAGCACACCTCGATAATATCGTTATGTTTGACAAAGACGGTATTATACGACCGGAACGGGATGATCTTGATATCTACAGAGCCCAGTTCGTGACCATGCGTAAGATAAATACGCTACAAGAAGCCATGCAGGATGCAGATGTATTTGTTGGTCTTTCCGCTGGCAACGTGTTACCTGCGGAATATGTGCAGTTGATGGCCCCGAACCCGATCATTTTTGCACTCGCAAACCCGGACCCGGAGATTCCTTATGATACGGCTATGGCTACACGACCTGATTTGATTATGGCGACTGGTCGCTCTGACCATCCAAACCAGGTAAACAACGTACTTGGATTCCCTTACATTTTCAGAGGCGCTTTAGATGTTCGTGCCACAGAGATAAATGAAGCCATGAAACTGGCTGCCGTTAAAGCCCTGGCAGAATTGGCAAAAGAACCTGTGCCGGAGCTGGTGCATAAAGCTTATGGTGATAATACTATCAACTTTGGCCGTCTGTACCTGATACCTAAGCCGCTTGACCCGCGCCTGATTACGACCATCTCTCCGGCAGTGGCAAAAGCCGCCATGGAAAGTGGTGTAGCACGTAAGCCAATCACAGACTGGGAGGCGTATGAGGATGAGCTAAGAGAACGCATTGGCATAGACCAAAAGCTAATGTCGCGCATTACCATACAGGCTAAGAAAGATGTAAAGACGGTTGTGTTTGCAGAAGCAGATCACTACAAGATACTCAAAGCCGCCCAAATTGTAAATGAGCAGCACATTGCCAACCCTATACTGCTAGGTAACCGCAAGCGCATACAGGCCATTATAGATGAGAATAATATGGACCTGCAGGGTGTTAAAATAATTGACACCTATGAAGAAGGCGAAAAACGAGAGGAATACGCAAAAATCTTGTTTGAGCGACGCCAGCGCAAAGGCCTGACCTTATTTGATGCACAGCGCCTGATGCGTGACCGTAACTACTTCGGCAGCATGATGCTGGATACCGGAGAAGCAGACGCTCTGATTTCAGGCCTTACCCGCGACTATTCTAAAACCATCTCCCCGGCACTACAAGTGATTGGTGTGGAAGAAGGTATCAACAAAGTAGCAGGTATGTACATTATACTTGGCCCAAAAGAGCCATATTTCTTTGCAGACACCACGGTAAACGTGAACCCAACTGCCGACGAATTGGTTGATATCATTGGTCTGACAGCGCGTACGGTAAGGTTCTTTGATACAGATCCTCGTGTGGCCATGCTATCATACTCTAATTTCGGCTCAGTACAGGGCGATATTCCGAGTAAAGGGGCAGAGGCTGTCAGAAAAGCAAAACAACGTTATCCAGGCCTGTTGATTGACGGTGAAATGCAGGCGAATACTGCGCTGAACCGCCAGTTACTGCGTGAACACTATCCTTTCAGCGAGCTGGCTGAAAAAGGTGCTAACACGCTGGTGTTCCCGACCTTAGCATCAGGCAATATTGCTTATAAGGTGCTACAGGAGATAGGCGGAGTAGAAGTAATAGGCCCGGTACTGATGGGTATGCGCAAACCAGTACACATTCTTCAGCTTGGCTCATCTATTCGCGATATCGTGAATATTGTAGCCATTGCTGCGGTAGATGCACAAAACAATAATAAGCAACGTATATAGATGATAGCCTATATAGACGGCAAATTGACACATAAAGATCCAACCTACGTCATCATAGAAGCGAATGGCATAGGGTATCAGATCAAAATTTCATTAGCTACGTATTCTTCGTTGCCTACTGGTGAGCGTTGCAAGCTGCATACTTTTTTACATATCAAAGAAGATGCACATACCTTGTACGGCTTTACCGCAGCAGCTGAGAAAGATGCGTTTTTACATTTGATTTCAATTTCAGGAGTGGGCCCCAATACGGGGCTCATGATCCTGTCATCTTTGTCAGTAGAGGAAATACAGCAGGCAATTGTGCGGGAGGATGTGCGGACTATTCAGAATGTGAAAGGTATAGGCGCGAAAACAGCGCAGCGTATCATCCTGGAACTGAAGGACAAGATGAAAAAAGAAGTATTATTATCGGATGCTTCTGCTCCTGCTGCTTCGCACAATACAAACCGTGCCGAGGCGTTATCAGCTTTAGTAACGCTTGGCTTTGCTAAGAATGTTGCCGAGAAAACCTTGGACTCTATCATTAAACGCGAGGGTGGAAACTTAAGTGTAGAAGAGTTGATAAAGTTTGCCTTGAAGTCTTCATAAGAGAATATATACCCAATTTTGATCTGGAAAAGTAAAAAGCCCAACCTGCTATTTATACTGGTTGCTTCTATTTCATTGCTTGGCTGGTGGGCTCAGGCTGAAGAACTGCGCACATCCCGCCAGTTCAAATTGGCTATTCTCAAAGCTATTTTATCTCAACAGGATACAATCCGGCAGGATACGACAAAGTATATTCCAAGCCGAAAGCCAACCTTTGTTCCTTCAGATCGATATGGGAGCCCTTTTGGCACACGCTCCACCTCTTCTCCTCTGCTGTTGGGCCAGCCCAGCAACATTCAGCTAAACGTAGAGCTGGATGATAGCCTGCAGCAGTACAACATTACCGAAACAATCGGAGATAGTGTGCTGTACCGGCCGCCGTCTTCTATGTCGATGCGTGAATATTCAGAGTGGCAGCAGCGTGAGGCCATTCGTGATTACTGGCGCGCCAAGTCTGCCGGCCTGGATGGCGAAAGTGTGGTAAGCAGCAACCGCCTTATCCCTAAGCTATACATCAGCCCGGTATTCGATCGCATCTTTGGGGGTAACTATGTAGACATTCAACCGAACGGTAACGTGTCGCTGAAGTTTGGGGCACGCTTTAACCGCAACGAGAACCCAACTATTCCCCTTAGCCAACAACGCACTGGCGACTTTGACTTTGAGCAGAATATCTCCTTGAACCTGGTTGGGAAGATCGGCGAAAAAATGCGCCTGAACTTTAACTGGGACAACAATGCCAACTTCGATTTTGAGAATAACATGAAGTTGGATTATACTGGTTATGAAGAAGAGATTATTCGTAAAATAGAAGCTGGTAACGTTAGCCTGCCGCTAAACAACTCATTGATTACAGGCGCACAGAACCTGTTTGGTGTAAAGGCGCAGCTGCAGTTTGGCCGTTTGGGTGTTACAACCATTGCCTCTAGTGTGCGTGGCACTAACGATGAAGTAGTGATTCAAAACGGTGGCCAAAACAAGCCATTCGAAATTCGTATGGATCAGTATGACCGTGATCGTCATTTCTTCCTGTCGCAGTTCTTCCGGAGCCGCTACAATGATGCACTTAAGCCTTTGCCGCTCGTAAATTCCGGTATTGTTATCAGGCGAGTAGAGCTGTATGTTACCAACAACAACCGCTCTACCGAAAACCTACGAAACATAGTGGCTTATATGGACTTGGGCGAGGCCGATCCTTACCGCAACCGTTTTGAGAGTGGCAGACCAGCTACTGCTCCTGCCAGTAACCAGGCAAATACCTTATACAGCCTAATTTCACCACGAACAAGTGCGGCACGCAGTAACTCAGGTGTGGATGCTTACTTACAATCCTTGGGGCTGGAGAAAGGGACAGACTTTGAGCACGTACGTGCCCGTAAGCTGGAGCCAAATGAGTATCGCTTCAACCCACAATTAGGCTATATCTCACTTAACACGGCCCTGCTACCAGACCAGGTGCTAGGTATATCTTTTGAGTATACTTACAACGGAAAAACCTATCGGGTAGGAGAACTAATAGATGATTATCAGAACCTGGATTCTGAAAACGTAATCCACATGAAATTGCTGCGCGCTACCAATCCATCTTTAAACTTCCCTACCTGGGATTTGATGATGAAAAACGTGTATGCGCTGGATGCCACGCAAGTAAATCGTGAAGACTTCAGGTTACAGATCATTTACAAAGATGATGAGACTGGCGTTGACCTGACAAGTATAAAAGAAGCAAGTCCCATCCAAAATATACCGTTGGTGGAGGTGTTTAACCTGGATAACGTAAACTCGAACAACGACAGGCCAAGCGACGGTAATTTTGACTTCTTGCCGGGCATTACCATTGACACAGAAACAGGGCGTATATTTTTCCCACAGGTAGAGCCGTTCGGCGATTATCTGGCCAGCAGGCTCGAAGGCAGTCCGAACCTGGTAGACCAATATGTGTTCCAGGAGCTGTATGATCAGACGCAGACGGATGCACAGCAAAATAATGTAAAAGCCAAGTTCTACCTGAAAGGTCGGGTAAAATCTACTTCTTCTGACGAGATTATGCTGCCAGGCTTCCAAATTGCAGAAGGCTCAGTGGCTGTTTACTCAGGAGGCACGAGGCTGGCAGAAGGTACTGATTACCAGGTATTCTATGACCTTGGCCGTATCAAGATTTTGAACCCAAGCTACCTTAGCTCTGCCAACGACCTGCGTGTAACGTACGAGAAAGCAGAGTTGCTGAACATCCAGCCGCGCACGATGCTGGGTGCCCGCTTTGATTACCGCCTGAACGATGATGTAAATATCGGTGCGACTGTTTTACACTTAAATGAGCAATCCTACATCAACCGGGTAAGTATAGGTGATGAGCCAAGTAACAATACCATTTACGGATTAGATGTAAACCTGCAGAAAGAGTCGCGGATGCTGACCAGATTTGTAGATGCCATACCGCTTATCCAGACCAAGGTGCCCTCGCTCATCACCTTTAGTGGCGAGTTTGCACAGCTGGCTCCATCTAAATCTAAGTCTAACGCCAACGAAGACGGAGCTTCTTACATAGATGACTTCGAGGGTGCAGAAACACCTTATACCTTGGGCGGATTTAATAACAGCACATGGCGCTTAGCAGCCACTCCGGCACCTTTAGCACGCGGACCAGGGCTGGAATATTCCTACAACCGTGCAAAAATGGCATGGTATACGATTGATCAGATATTCTACCGCAACTCTGATAACCTAAAGCCTAAAAGCATCACTGATGAGGAATTAAAAAACAACTACGTGCGGGGTGTATGGCGCAACGAGGTATTCCCTAACAGAGATGCAGAAATAACTAACACGTACGAGTATACTTTTGACCTGGCTTACTACCCACGCGAACGAGGCCAGTACAACTATAACCCTAATTTAACACCGCAAGGCCTGTTGGCAGAAGATCCGCGCAAAAACTGGGGCGGTATCAGCCGTGAGATTTCTTTTGATACGGATTTTGACAACGCCAACATCGAATACATCGAATTCTGGCTGATGGACCCGTTCATTCAGGGGCAGTATGGTAGAGATGGTGCTTTTGGCGGAAATGTAAATGCGAAAGACCCTGGCCAACTAGTACTGAACCTAGGTAACGTATCAGAAGACATCTTGAAGGACAACCTATACTCTTTCGAGAACGGCCTGCCAACCTCTGCTACTGATGCACAACCTCTGGAGGAAACAATTTGGGGACGGGTTACGCAGCAGCAATTTTTAACAGATGCCTTTACAGGCGTTCCGGGAGGCCGCCAGTTTCAGGATATTGGCTTGGATGGATTAAACGATGCTGCCGAAGCTGATTATTTTAGGGCGCCTTTTCTAAACCGGATAGCCGGTACTCCACCACAGACCGTACTGGATGACCCCTCGGCAGATAACTTCCGTCACCACCTGGACCCACTGTATGACCAGCAGAATGCAGGCGTATTACAGCGCTACAAAAACTACAACGGCATGGAGAATAACTCTCCAGCCAACAGCATTTACTCCAACTACGCCTTCCCCGACAAAGAAGACCTAAATGGTGATAACGTTATCACCGACCTGGAACAGTATTTTGAGTACAAGATCAACCTAAGCCCTGACCAACTTGCCGTAGGCCAGAACTATATTGTGGATCAGGTAAGGGGGACAAATAAAACCAACGGGCAAGAAGTAACCTGGTACCAGTTCCGGGTACCAATTCGTCAGCCAACTAACACCATAGGCAACATCGATGGCTTTAAGTCGATTCGCTTTATGCGTATGTATATGACTGGCTTTGCTGACCCTGTGCTGCTACGTATGGTGCAGTTCCAGTTCGTGGCAAACCAGTGGCGTAAGTATGAGAAGCCTCTTACAGATGGCACGCCTTGCCTTACTTGTACAGATGATGTGCGTAATTTCACGGTGTCTACTGTAAATATTGAGGAGAATGGCCCTAATAATGTAAATTCAGATACAAACATCCCCTATGTACTGCCACCAGGTATAGATCGCCTCCGTGACTACTCCTCCACCAACGACCGCCGCCAGAACGAGCAGTCGCTGCAGCTGTGTGTAGAGGATCTGAAGGATTCTTTTTCAAAGGCAGTATATAAGAACCTATCACTAGATATGCTTGCCTATAAGCAGCTGAAAATGTTTGTGCACGCCGAGTCACGTGACCAGTCTATTCAGGATGGCGACATGCAAGCCTTTGTGCGTATTGGCACTGACTTTACGCAGAACTACTACGAGTATGTGGTGCCGCTTAAGTTTACTCCTCCCGGCAGTAGCACATCTTCTACTGTTTGGCCATCTGAAAATGAAATCAGCATTACACTTCAGGAGCTAGTAGATGCCAAAGTAGCACGCAATGTAAATGCGCCGGGCAATATCTATGTTCCTTATACCGTAACCACCGCTGATGGAAAAATCATTCGGGTGGTGGGTAACCCAGACTTTAGCGAGGTAGAAGGCATTATGATTGGTATCCGTAACCCATCAGAGCGCAACGCAGATGCACGCCCGCACTCGGCCTGTATTTGGGTGAATGAATTGCGGGTAACTGACTTCGTGAACAAAACGGGTTGGGCCTCTACCGCCCGCTTTAATGCTAAACTTGCTGACTTTGCCAATATCACAGCCACAGGCGCTTACACCACAGTTGGTTTTGGAGGTCTGCAGCAGCCTTTATCATTACGTGCCCGCGAAGACGTGGCGCAGTTTGATGTAAGTGCCAACGTGGTGCTGGATAAGTTTCTGCCGGAGCAGTGGGGTGTGAAAGTGCCCATGACAGTACAATATGGCGTAACTACTGCTCAACCACAGTATGACCCGCTTGACAAGGACGTACCCCTGAAACAGTCGCTTTCGAAGTTTGAAAACGATGAGGCCCGAGATGCCTATAAAAAAGAAGTAATCACGCAGGAAACGCGCAAAAGTATAAGCCTGCTCAATGTGCGCAAAGAGCGGACGAACCCGGAAGCCAAAGCCCATATCTATGATATTGAAAACTTTGCCTTCTCTTACTCTTATGCTGAACGCCTCTATACGGATATAGAAACTGATCGTAACTTCACTAAAACGTATACAGGTGGCATTGCCTATACCTATGATAATACGCCACGCAGCTACCAGCCTTTTGCCAACAGCGAAAAGCTGAACTCGCCGTACCTGCGCATTATCAAAGACTTTAACTTCTCGTTGCTGCCAAGCCGCTTCTCTGTTCGCGCTGACCTCAACCGCTTCTACAACGAAACATATTTGCAACGGCCTGACCCGGAGACGCGGTTTGTAACCACAAGAGGTATTGCTCCTACTTTCCAGAAGTCTTTCTACTTTAACCGCATCTACGATATGCGCTGGGACCTGACCAAGAGCCTGTCGCTTGACTATACTGCCACCAATCGTTCTGTGATTGATGAGCCAGACGGCCGCATCAACAAAGACGTGGACTCGCTGACTTATAAGAACAAAACGATTTGGGAAAACCTGGTGAACGGGGGCCGTAACACAAACTTTAATCAGCTTATTGCTTTAAACTACAAGTTGCCGTTTGATAAGTTTCCGCTTACAGACTGGCTAAGCGCCGATACCCGTTATGCTACATCTTATATCTGGACGGCTGGCTCTACGGCACTAAACCAGGACACAACGTTCAGGCTAGGCAATAATGCCGAAAACAATGTGGAGTTTAGCGTAAACGGCCGGGTTGACTTAGTGAAGCTATACAATAAGGTGAAATTCCTGAAAGATGTAAACACACCTGCACCAGCAAAGCCAGCAGTACCAGCAGCAGCAGACACTACCGAGAAAAAGCCTGATTACAAGTTCTTAAAATCGATGGCTCGTGTACTGATGATGACCCGTTCGCTTAACGTAACCTACCTGGAAAACAGAGGAACATTGCTACCTGGTTACCTGCCGGATACAAAGCTATTTGGCTTTAGTGATTCTTTTGATGCGCCTGGGCTACCGTTTATACTTGGCAAGCAGTATGAGCTGGACGAGCTTTATGCACAGGCAAACAGCAAAGGTTGGTATACCGATAGCAGCCAATACCTGAACACACCTTTTAGCGGAATTCGCACGGAAACATTTACGGGGCGGGCAAACCTGGAGCCGTTCCGTAACTTTAATGTGGCTGTTGACATACGCCGTACCAAATCAGAAATTGAAGAAGTATTCTACCGTAAGGAAATTGATGACTTTGGTAACATCAGCAACAACGACCAACGCCAGAACCCGTTCACGTCGGGCTCGTTCAGCACCTCGTTTATGGCGCTGGGTACCTTATTTGAGTCTACCGAAGATGGCTTCTCAGATGCATTTGAAACCTTTATCCGAAACCGCCATGTAGTTCGTGATAAGTTAACCTCAGCCAACCCGGCAGCCGGAGATTCAGGTTATGCGCTTAACTCGCAGGAGGTGCTGATGAAGTCATTTTTATATGCCTACCAGGGCCGCGACATTAATGGCTATACTGCCAAATCTGAGAGTCCGTTTAGTCGCCTGCCTATACCAAACTGGGCAATTACCTACAACGGTTTAGAGCGTCTTCCGATCTTCAGTGAGTGGTTTAGCCAGATCAGCTTGTTACATGCCTATAATTCAAGTTATAATATTACCAGCTATACAACCTCATTGGCATACAACCAGAAGCCAAACGGGTTTCCGACACAGCTAAACGAGTTTGGCCGGCTAGAGTCATACTACATCGTAAATCAACTGACGGTGACAGAGCGACTGGCTCCGCTCTTAGGCATCAACTTCAGGACAAAGACTAATTTAACTGGCCGCTTAGAGTATAAAGTGGAACGCAATTTATCGCTTAACTTAACAAATGCGCAGATTACGGAAACTAATGTAAAGGATTATGTGATTGGCTTCGGCTATACTACCAGCAACTTTACCTTGCCTTTCAGGATTGGCGGTCAGCGCAGAACGCTGGAGAATGAGCTGACTATGCGCTTAGATTTTTCAGTGCGTGAAAACCAGACAATACAGCGTGCCATCTCTGACGACGGAAACGGTGCAGAGCGAAGCCAGAACCAAATAACGAATGGAACGCGCCAGTTGCAGTTGCGCCCTACTATAGACTATGTGCTGAGCCAGCGTCTGAATCTGCAGTTCTACGTTTTACGAACAGTGTCTGACCCTAAAATTTCAACATCGTTCCGTAACAGTGTAACCGAAGGCGGCATTCAGTTGCGAGTAAGTCTGCAATAAAGTTTTAGCATTGCAAAAAAGGCCGTATTTTTGAATCAAAATCTAAAAATACATAATCAATGAACTTACCTGAGAACCTGAAGTATACCAAAGATCACGAGTGGGTACGCGTAGAAGGCGATGTAGCCTTTGTAGGCATTACTGATTTTGCACAAAGCGAATTAGGTGATATCGTTTACGTTGACATTGATACTGTGGACAAGCAGATCAACCAGGATGACGTATTTGGTACTGTAGAAGCTGTAAAAACAGTTTCTGACCTGTTCAGCCCATTAAGCGGTACTGTGCTGGAGTTTAATGAGCAATTAGAAAACAGCCCTGAGCTAGTTAACTCTGATCCTTACGGTGACGGCTGGATTATTAAAATGTCTATTGATGATGCAAGCCAGGTAGAAGGCTTATTATCTGTTGAAGGCTACCGCGAGGTAATTGGCCAGTAGTCTTTTATAAGCAGGTGTGATACTTCGTTACAACCTATTTACTATTATTTGGGCAGCAGTTATACTTTTGTTAACACTGCTGCCCTCTTCTTCCCTACCTTCTGTTTCTGCCTGGGATTTTTTCTCTATTGATACAGTAGCACATGCTTTTCTGTTTGCAGTGCTTGTTTTCCTGATGATCGTGGGGCTATCAAAGCAAACTACTTACCCGCATCTGAACCACTACGCCATACGGGCAAGCTTATTCATCAGCACCATGTTCGGCATTTTTATCGAACTGCTGCAGCACTTCTTTATCTACGGCCGCCAGGGCGACATTATGGATGTACTGGCAAATACGCTTGGCTGCCTTTTGGGTATTATTTTTTTTAAGTGGATTTATATCTGGTAGTATAGACTTATACTTGCTATGGCTCTGCTGCTACGGCAAGCAATCCTGTTTCATCTTACTGTTTTTACTATATTAGAAGTATGAACAGATATATTGCCCTTCTCTTTTTCCTGCTGCACCTAGGCTCATGGGCAGCTCTTGCGCAAGACATGCCGCGTGTGCGCCACACCATCGACACCCTTACCTCCGGCACCATGCATGGCCGTGGCTATATATTAAATGGCGACAAAAAGGCAGCCGCATATATCCAGAACAGGTTTCAGGAAATGGGTTTGCAGCCACTTGGCCAGTCGTACTTGCAGGAGTTTGGATTTGCCGTTAACAGAATCGTGCAAACGCCTGTACTTAAAGTTGGCGGAGCAGCCTTGGTACCAGGTATAGATTTTCTGGCCCAGGCAGGTTCAGCGTCTGGCAAGGGAACAGTTCCTATACTTTTGCTAGATACCCTTGTTTTTTCTGATGCCAGAGTAGCTAAAAAATTCTTCCGAAAAAGTTTGGCGGGCAAAGCACTTGTGTATCACCAGCGGGATCAAAAGCAGCTTGCTAAGCTCCCAGCACAGTATCAGCAAAAGCTGCAGGAGGCGAAATTACATGTTATACTTCAGCCTGGTGCATTGTTGGCAACGGTGGCTTTGCGACAGCAAGCACTGCCTATACTGGAGGTGCAGCAAAGCAAATGGCCAAGACAAGCAACGGAGCTATACTTTGAAGTCAAGGCTGAATTAAACCCGCAGCATATGACCCAAAACGTGTTAGGGTTTATTCCTGGCAGTCATCAGCAGGACTCTGTAGTGGTTATCACAGCGCATTATGACCATTTGGGAGGACAAGGCAGCGATGTATACTTTCCGGGAGCAAACGATAATGCAAGTGGCACAGCTATGCTCTTGGAGTTGGCGCAGTATTACAGCAAACCTGAAAACAGGCCCAAGTATAGCATTGCCTTTATTGCTTTTGCCGCTGAAGAGGCTGGCCTTCTAGGCTCCTTTTACTATACAAAGCATCCCTTGTTCCCGCTTCGGCAAATTAAGTTTCTGGTAAACCTGGACCTTGTCGGAACCGGCGACGATGGCCTGATGGTCGTGAATGGCAAAGTACATGAGCGTGCATTTGAACTGCTACAGCACCTCAACGAGCAGCGCCAGTACCTGAAGCAGATCAAAAGCCGTGGCAAAGCTGCAAATTCAGATCACTACCCTTTTTCAGAGGCCGGTGTCCCTGCTTTCTTCTTCTATACCCTTGGAGGCACTACCGCCTATCATCATGTGCAGGACCACGCCCAGCAGTTGCCGCTTACCAAGTTTCCGGAAGTGTTTCAGTTGATCATTGATTTTGTAGCTGCCCTTGATCCAGCTTAGTCAGCGTGTTGGCATATAGCATCAGCAGGTATGGCCTGGCTCAAATACCTGCTGAGAATCACCCACACAAGTATAAAACCTGATCGTGCATCAAGAGCATGTAGAAACGTATGCGATGCACTACAAAAGCCTCTATTATAAATGGGCATCAAGCCTACTTTTATGCCCGTTTATAAATCTTAAATGATTGTTTTTAAGCTTGATTTTCTGTAGATTCCGTACAATTTTACGCTAATGTGCCGTCAGTGCATTTTATACTTTGTGTGTTATGCGCAATCGCTTGAAAACAACTTTTGCAGGTATTTTATTCTTACTGGCTGGTACAGCTACTCCTACACTGGCACAGCAGTCCGAACTTAAGTCAACAGTCAAAATAGCGACTTCTCTGGCTCAGACCGCTACAGCAGAAGCGCCCCAACAGGTGCGTATATTACCTGTTGATGCCGCCCAGTTTCAAGTATGGCTACAGGAAAAGCTGCCGCATGTAAAAGCTAAAGCAATTACCTCTTCATCAAGTATAACCCTTACTAATTTAAAACCCGGCGACCTGGCTGTATTGCAACAAAGCTCCTTAGTTAAATATATAGACAGGGCACATATACAGGCAAAAGAAGAACTGGAATTAAAAGACAGCGATTTAAGCGCCAATAGCATTTCTGCTTTACACGCACGTTATCCGGAACTGAATGGCGAAGGGCTGCTTGTTTCAGTTAAGGAAAACCCTTTTGACACCACCGATATAGATTTTAAAGGCCGTATTATTTCTTCTCCAGCTTTTGCTGAAGTCCATAGCACACACGCTACCACCATGGCTACCATTATCGCAGGTGGCGCTAACTCCACACCGCTGGCGCAGGGTGTAGCCTGGGGCAGTATGATTACCAGCTCAAGCTTTTCTAATTTAATGCCTGATGAGACTGCCGGCTTAAAAGCAAATCAGGCAAGTGTACAGAGCCACTCGTATGGGGTAGGGGTAGAAAACTATTATGGTCTGGAAAGCATGGCTTACGATGAGCAGGCACTTGCTTACCCAGAGCTGCTACACGTGTTCTCGTCGGGCAACAGCGGTAGTGCCACTACTGAAACCGGAGCTTACGCAGGTATAGCCGGTGTAGCAAACTTGACCGGTCAGTTTAAAACATCAAAAAACAGCCTGAGCGTTGGCGCTTTAGATACAAACCTCGCCGTTGGGTCACTTAGCTCTACAGGCCCAGCGTACGACGGCCGCATAAAGCCCGAACTGGTGGCACATGGCGTGGGGGGCACTTCTGAAGCTGCCGCTGTAGCATCTGGCGTTGCCTTACTTGTGCAGCAGGCCTATAGCCTAATTCACAATGGCGCTTTACCTCCTGCCGCACTCGTAAAAGCAGCTCTGATAAACAGCGCTGATGATGTTGAAAACCCACAGGTAGACTTTAAAAGCGGCTATGGCAATGTAGATGCCCTTGGAGCAGTAGAGACAATCAAACAAAACCGGTATTTTTCAGGAAGCGTAGCAGCCGGCGCCACAGCTAAGTTTATACTTCAGGTACCGGAGGGCGTGCAACAGCTAAAAGTAACCTTAGTTTGGCATGATGCGGCTGCCTCTCCTGATGCTCCAACAGCGCTTATCAATGATTTAGACCTACGTATACAGCATGTTGGCACTAATCAAGTGTGGCAACCTTGGGTACTAAATTCTTATCCTCATCCTGATTCTTTAAATAAAACTGCTACACGTGGAGCGGATCACCTAAACAATGTAGAACAGGTGACGATAGCAAGCCCTACTTCCGGCACTTATGAATTGCAGGTGGAGGGGTTCGACTTACCGGAAGGGCAGCAATCATTCTACATCGCATACGAGTACACTGGCGGACTTGCATGGCTTAGCCCCACTTCGAACAATAGCCTGATCGCAGGCAGCACCAACAGGATCCGCTGGAGTAGCGGCGGTACAGGTACTGCCCGATTAGCATACAAGCCCCATAACAGCTCTACCTGGATAGAGTTATCTGGTAGTGTAGACCTAAAGCAACCATACTTTGACTGGGCTGCGCCGGACACAATTATGATGGCGCAGCTTCGGCTTACGACAAATGAGCAAACGCTGCTTTCACCGGAGTTCCTGCTCGCACCTGTCCCTAAGCCGGCTATCACGCTTAACTGCGAAGGCCAGGTGCTCCTTCAATGGCCTGCTCTTAAGAACGTAACACATTACCAGGTATACAGCCTGCAAGGGCGCTACATGCAGCCTTTGCAAGCTGTATCAGATACAGTAGCCATACTTTCCGGACCCGAACAGGAGGCAAGTTATCTTGCTGTTGCCCCCGTATGGGCTAATGCAACCGGTAGCCGCAGCCGCAGTGTTACCTATAATCCGGAGGCAACGCTATGCTATATTGCTAATTTCCTCCCAAAGCAGCTTGTAATGGATTCTGTTCTGTTTGATCTTGACCTAAGCACCGTTTACAACTTAAAAGAGATAGCCCTCGAACGCTTTGACAAGGGTACTTATGTAGTGGTGCAGCCAAAAGCCTTAACCAACCAAACCAAGTATAAACTATACGATCCAGCGCCAGCCACAGGTATAAACCGTTACCGTGCCCGTGTTGTTGGGTTAGATGGGCAAGTATACTATAGCCAACCAGAAGATGTGTTTTATACCCAGCGTGGCTTCGTTCAGGTAGGCCCAAACCCGGCAAGAGCCGGCGAGGAAGTACAGGTGATAGCGCACGGCGAGGGTATTGTACAGCTACAGCTTTACAACATGATGGGGCAGCTTGTGCATTCCTCTACGGATGGCGGTGTTTTAAAAACAGTGCCTACAGCTGGTTTAGCTGCTGGCATCTATATACTTAGGTTACAAACAGAACAGGGCGAGAAGCTAGTTACACGTTTGCTTGTGCAATAATAGGTACTTCATCCCAAACAATTTACTGCCTGACCTGCGTGTAGCTAATTAGTGGCTCTTCAGTTTTTAAAAGCCACTATCGTTTCTATAAACAGCTTCAACTTTGCAACAAGCTGCTCTTTAAAATTACTTCAATGCTCTCTATCCTTCTGCTAAACTTCCTTTATACTGAAGAAGTGCTTTCCCATACCTCAACTTTATACTTTGCTCGGTAGATTTAAGAGTAAAGCTGTTAGATACGTCAGCTTTGGTGTAAAACATGCTACTGCGTAGACCTACTGCTGCCAGCAGTTAGAGACTGGTTATGAATTGTTTTACATGCGATTTTCGGACATACACTTATCAGTTTCATAGTCTATGCTATCAGGTAAGCCATCAAAAAACGGCCCCTACAGCTTTCGCTGCAGGGGCCGTACCCTTATATTTTACCGTTTTAAGTAGCTTTGTAATAAGGTATTAGTAAAGGTAGTTCAGTGCAGTTCTGTCGTTTGAGTTAAACGGACGGTTACCACCTGTACCGATGCAGGCAAGCATCCAAGAGTTTGGATCTGCACTAGCTGGCGTACCAGGTATCTGGATAGCACCTACTGAGCTTGCGCCTTCGTTGGTGTAACCACCACCACAGCTATAGCTTCTGTCCATGTAGTCGGTGTGACGGAAACCGATGCAGTGACCAAGCTCGTGCGCCAGGATAGTTGCCAGGTAGCTTGTACCAGGGTTTGAGCCCAAGTAAGAAGAGTTAACCTGTACTCTGTTGTAAGGATTACCACCAGAAGGGAAACCAGCAGAGGCAAGGTAAGAAGATCCGCTAGGAGCGTTTGTGAAAAGCACATCATAGCCAGAAGATACACGCTGAAACTTAAGCTTCAGGTTTTCTGCATTATAGCGGCGCACCATTTCATCTACAGCAGCCACATAAGTAGATGGCAAGTTAGAAGAAATAGCAACTTTGATAGTACGTGTAGTACCAACGCTAACCAGGTTGTTGGTGCGGTACTGTTCTGCCTCACCTACCCGCAACGCTGTTTGTTCGTGGTAGCTGCTCAGGTCTTTTTCAGACAGCATAATGTCACCTTCTACCAGGTAGCCACCCTCCACACGCTGCACATTGTGGTTGTTGAAACCCATGGCAGAGATTTTCTCCAGCGCTTGAGCTGAAACTTGATCTGGTGTAGAAACTTCATCCTCTTGCTGGCATGAAGAAAAACTGAATACAGCTGCAACAGCCGCGAGAGCTAATAGACGTCTCATTTTCATAA